>PLWX01000320.1 GCA_003151155.1 Acidobacteriaceae bacterium | reverse complement strand
TTCTTCAATACGCCGGCGCGCAAGAAATTTCTGAAGAGCGAATCGACGGAGCTTTCGCATATTGCTTCGCTGGTGACGCATTATGCGCTGGCGCATCCGGAGATGCATTGGGAGCTACACTCAGCGACCAACGCGATCCTCGTCGCGCCTCCGGTGGCTTCGCAGAGCGAACGTATCTACCAGGTGTTCGGCAACGAGATGCTCGAGCAGTTAATTCCTCTTGCGGCGCTGCAGAAACTCGATCGTATCGGCCTGCCGAAACCTCCGGCGTGGCTGCGTAAAGATAAGGACGAAGAGCCTGAGACGGTTGAGCCTGGCGATTTAAAGCTGCACGGGTTCATCTCCAAGCCGGAAGTACAAAAGCTCAATCGCAATTCGATTTTCGTGTTTGTGAATGGGCGCCTGATTCGCGACCGACTGGTACAGCATGCGCTGATCGAGGCGTATCGAAATATTCTGCCGCCCACGCTGTTCCCTGTCGTGCTGCTGTTTTTGGAGATGCCATACGGCGAGGTGGATGTGAACGTTCATCCGTCGAAGACCGAGGTACGCTTCCGGCAGCAGACGATTGTGCACGACTTCGTGCGGGAAGCAGTCCGCGACGCACTCGCGAAAGCACGGCCGATTCCGCAATTCATGACCGAGATCCATGCTTCGGCAAAGGCATCGCCATCGTTGACTCCGGGCGCGGCGTTCGCGTTGCAGGCGGAAGAGCCTCCGCTGCTGGCGGAGCGGCTGCAGTTTGGGCACGAGGCGATTCACGTGGAAGCCAACGCGGCGATTCCGGTCGCGCGGTTCGGAGCGCAGACGTTCGGGTCACACCTGGTGGCGAACGCTCGTGCCGCGATTGGGCCAGACGGTTGCGACTACGAGATCGCAGACGTTCCGGCCAGCGATGCGCCGCTCTCTACTTTGAAGCCGCTGGGACAGATCCGCGACTCGTTCATTCTTGCGGTGAATGGCGAGGGGCTGTGGATTGTCGACCAGCACGTCGCACACGAACGTGTGCTCTTCGAAAAAGTTGTGAAGCAGCGCGCCGCGGCTTCGGTAGAAACACAACAGTTGCTGATGCCGTTAATCGTCGAACTGACGCCGGGGCAGCAAGCGGTGTTCGGAGAGATCGCGGAAGAATTGCACCAGAACGGGTTCGAGGCGGAGCCCTTCGGTTCTCGCACCATCGCGATTAAGGCTGCGCCCGCCGGAATTCGCGCGGAAGAAATAGAAAACACCCTGAGTGAAGTGCTGAATTCCTTCGAGCGCGAACAGCAGGCTTACAACCTTGAACACGCGCGCACGCGAATTGCCGCCAGCATCGCCTGCCATGCAGCAATCAAGATCAACATGCCGCTTACCCTGGACAAGATGGAATGGCTGCTCGCGGAACTGGCGAAGACCGAGCATCCGATGACGTGTCCGCATGGGCGCCCGGTGGTGCTCCGTTATTCGGTGAAAGATATACAAAAAGCCTTCAAGAGGATTTAGGCGAAGCAACTCGCCCCGCGCACAAGTCCGCATCGTCATTTACCATAGTGAAAGAGCTATGACAGAGCAGCAGTTGCAGGAGCTTCGACAAACAAAATGGCGGCTTGGCGGCGATCCGATCCGCACCGTGGAAGATGCACGCGATTTTATTGAAAGCGTCGGCTTCTGCACCATGTACCCTTTGCGGCCTGCCGTGCTGGTTCCCACATTCCTTGGAGCATGCGTCGGAAATGAAGTCAATCTGCCGACCTGGCAACATGCGTTCGCGGATCCGCGCGCACAGGAATCTACGGAATTGATGGTGCGCCTGCTGCGTTCGCGCGGCGCGTTCGAAGCGAACGTCTTCGGCGAAACACCATTCCTGGTGGCTGCCTCCGCATTTCCTTTCTTCTACGGACTGGTCGGCGATCGCAATCCCCGGCAGGTTCCGAAGACTGGCCCGCGATCGGAATATTCGCCCCTCGCTGCGCATGCCTTCCAGGCAATCCAGAAAGACGGACCGATTTCCAAGCAGAAGCTGCGCAATAATCTCGGCGGCGATCTCTCGGAGGCCGCGCTGGATCGTGCGCTCAACGAATTGTGGTTGAAACTGCGCATCACGCGCGTCGATTACACCCGGGAAGACGGCGCATTCTGGGACGTGCTCTTCCGCTGGGCGCCGGACCCGGTGCGCGAAGGCATGCACCTGTCGGTGGGGGTTGCGCTGTCGGCACTGATTTCTAAATATGTCGATTGCGTAGTCGCAGCGGAACAGAGCGAAGTGGAAGAATTCTTCAGTCACCTGGTGGCTCGGTCGAAAGCTCGCGACGCGATCCATGCGCTGCTGGCAGCACGCGAGTTCAGCTACGTGCATGTTGGCGGGCGCGCGATGTTGACGATTCCGCCACCGAAGACGGCATACGTACCTCGGCCCGAGAAGCAGCAGGAACTTCCGCAGCGCAATCGCCCGCTGGTCGACCGCCGCAAAGCACGGCCAGCGCCAGGATCCAAGCCTCGCCCATGATAGACGCTCGAAAACTGGTCATTGCCATCGATGGTCCGGCCGGTGCCGGCAAGAGCACGATTGCCTCGCGACTGGCGCGCAAGCTCGGCTACGTGAATCTCGAGTCGGGCGCGATGTATCGCGCGCTCGCGCTGAAAGCGATCATGAATGACGTTTCATTCGACGAATCGGCGCCGCTGTTGAAGCTGGCGGAGAATTCGAAGATCGAACTACAGCCTCGGATTGACGGCAATCGCGTCCTGCTCGATACTGAGGATGTTTCGCGCCGCATTCGTGAGCGTGACGTCACGGAGGGCGCGTCACGAGTTTCGCTGCATCCGGCGGTGCGCGAGTGGATGGTGGCTCGTCAGCGGGAGTTGGGCGTGAACGGTGGCGTGATCATGGAGGGCCGCGACATCGGGACGGTGGTCTTCCCGAACGCTGAGCTTAAGATTTTTCTGGACGCCGACCCCAAGGTACGTGCGGAGCGCCGGATTGAGCAGGTGCAGGCCAAGAATCCCGATGCCGCCAAGGCGCTGGCGGAAGAACTCAAGCGCCGTGATCAGCGCGACTCCACGAGAGTGGCTTCCCCGCTCGCGCCCGCGGCTGACGCCGTGGTGCTTGACTCCTCAAAGCTGAGCGTGGAAGAGGTACTTACCCGGATCGAAGAATTAATCCTGGAACGCACTGCGGCCGCGAAGCGTTCCTAGCAGAAGCTACTGTTTCGATGCTGGCCGGAGTCGTCGCTGAAGTTCATCGACGATCTTCTGCTGCTGATCTGCTTGTTCGTTCAGCCCCTGCTTACGCAGGTTGGCAACCATCACGCGTTGATAGTCGAGGTCGTCGGGTTGGATGTCGATGGCGATTCGCAGCCATCGATCGGCGTTGATGGGATTGCCCTGGAGCATATCGATTTCGCCTAGGTAGAACGCGGACGACGCGCGTCCGAATTTGACGTCGACAGGTTCGGATTGCGGATCTGCGGCAAAGCGGGACGAGACATCCAAGGCTCGGAAGAGCGAAGCGCGAGCATTGTCAAAATCTCCCGCGTTGAAGAGCAAGAGACCTCGAGAACGCCAGAGGCCGGGGGAATCGGGAACGATTCGCAGACCGTCATCCAATACACGGATCGCTTCGGGGAGTTCCTTTTCCGAATAAAGGCGCGCAAGTTCGACGCGGGCATTGATGTTATGGGGCGCGACCTGCACGGCACGTTTCCACAGTGTGATGCTGTCTCGCCAATATCCCGACTCATGCCAGGTTCCGAATCCCCAAAAAATAATGATTGCGAGTACGGCAATAAAAGCCGGGTTGCGCCAGCGTTGATTGCTGCGGACGAGCTTCAGCAGCGCATAAGTCAGCAGCGCGCAAAATGGGTAGGCAGCCAGTTGCAAATAGCGGTCATGGATGGTGACCCGCGGAGAGAGCGCGAGCGGCGGTCCGAGGGTGAGCACCAACCATGCGGCAAGGAACGGGACGAGCCAGGAGCGGGTGCGATGCCACGCGAACGCGAGAGCGATTACCAGCGCAAGAGTTGCGAGCAGGGGTAGTCCGAAGTTGCGGAACGAAGGATGCTGCACGACGATGGAGTCGTAGAGGATAGACATTCCGAATGGATAGAGCAGCCGCTTGATGTACCACCAGAGAGCGAGGGGCGCGCTCCACACATTGACGAGCGTGAATATGGGCTGGATGGCGATGCTTGATTTCAGGAGTGGGCGAAGCACGGAGTGACGAACTGCTGCGTAGAATGCGTCGGCCACGACATAGGGAACCATGAGGACGGCGATCGTTCGCAGTCGTGCGGCGCGCGGACCCAGCAGCCAGAAATGAATGGCCACGAGCAACGGCAGCACGATCATCGTTTCTTTGGTAAACAGCGCCGCCGCGAAAAATCCGGCGGACAGAACTACCCAGGTTGGTTTGCGAGTCTTCCACCAATACAGGTAGCAGAGTAAAACCATAAAAAAATAGATCGCGGATTGACCATCGCAGGTACTGCTGCCGATCCACGCGACGGTCTCGACCTTCGTCGGGTGTAAGGCAAAGAGCAGCGCGGCAAGCGCCGCGAGCAGGTCATCGTCAAAGAGAAGGCGACCGCACAGATAACAGAGAAGGAAAACGGTAATCGCGATCAATATCGCGCCGAGATGGAACCAGCCAGGAGTGACCGAAGTGAGCCGCGCGATTACGACGCACAAGGCCGACGACATGGGCCGGTAGTACGCCGATCCCGCGGCCTCCGCCGTTCCGAACACGTCCATCTTGAAAGCGTCAATCACCCCGTGCCACGACTGGAGGAGCGGGCTGACGGGGATCGAGTAGTCGTCGTAGACAAAGTCGAAGGCGATGGTGCGGGCATAGAGGGCGACGATCAGGAGGATGCCGAGCCTCACGAGCAAGTTCGGTTGCAGAAGCCAATCAGTGAGATCGCGCGGCTTAGTGACGATTGGCGGGGAATCCAACTGGTGCGGCATCGTTAGAACTATTTATATCGCAACCTCCGCACGCGGCAAATTGTCGAGTGGGTCACCGGATATAGATCGGGACCTACAACGCGCGCACGCGAAGCGATCGGCTGGCTATCGCGTGGCGCGTGAGGCCGAGCTACGAGATGTGTCGAAAGGCCCAATAGAGCGTGGCGGAGAGCATGATGGACACGGGTAAGGTGAGTACCCATGCAAGCAGCAAGTTCCGCACCGTGGACCATTGCAATCCAGAATGATTGGCGGCCATGGTACCGGCGACGCCAGACGAGAGTACGTGCGTGGTGCTCACCGGAAGGCCGAACCAGTCGGCTGCGCCGATGGTGGCCATGGCGGTGATTTCGGCAGCTGCACCTTGACCATAGGTGAGATGGTCTTTGCCGATCTTTTCGCCTACCGTCACCACGATCCTCTTCCAGCCGACCATTGTGCCCAAGCCGAGGGCGATCGCAACCGCAACCTTCACCCAAGTGGGGATGAACTTGGCCGCGAGATCAACGTGATTTTTCTTGTAATTGTCGAGGATCGTCCAATCCGTGGGAGAAATTGCCGGCTTTTGAGTTTTCTTCATCAGGCGCAGCGCTTCACTCACGAGATACATATCGTTGCGGAGGTTGCGAACCTGGTCCTGGGGGACATTCTTCAATTCTTTATAGAGGGATGCCTCGTTACTGATGTCGACAATGACGTTCCGCAAGGCAAACATCGTATTGAGAGTGAAATTCTTGTCCCGGACGTACTGCTGAACGTCATCGCGAGGATCAACCACGACAGCGTTCTGATCGATGTAATGATCGAGCGTATTTGCGGCCTGCTGAGAGGCTGCAACGAAATCAACGGATTGTTGCGCGGTGAACGCGTGGTTCAGGGCGTAAGCGGTAGGGACGGTTCCGATCAGGATAAGCATGATCAGCCCCATTCCCTTCTGACCATCGTTCGAACCATGGAAAAAACTGACGCCTGTGCAGGTCAGGATGAGGAGGGCACGAATCCAGAATGGCGGGGGCTCGGTGCCTTCGGGCGCTTTGTAAAGGCGAGGATCGCGAATCAGCGCTTTCGCCAACAGAAGGAGCAGAGCAGCGCATCCAAAGCCGACTAGCGGCGAGAGCAACAAACTTTGACCGATCTTTGTGGCCTGTCCCCAATCCACACCACTCGTGCCGGTCTTCACTGACATAAGTTGATTGGAAATACCGACGCCGATCACCGAACCGATCAAGGTATGCGAACTGGAAGCCGGCAATCCTAACCACCAGGTTCCGAGATTCCAGATAATGGCCGCGACGAGCAGCGCAAATACCATGGCAAAACCGGCGCCGCTGCCGACTTGCAGAATCAGTTCCACCGGAAGCAAGGAGATGATGCCAAAGGCTACCGCGCCGCTGGAAACCATTACGCCGAGGAAGTTCCATGTGCCGGACCATGCCACGGCAATGTGGGGATCGAGGGAGTGGGTGTAGATCACGGTCGCGACGGCGTTGGCCGTGTCGTGAAATCCATTCACGAATTCAAAGCCGAGCGCGACAAGCAGAGCGATGCCCAACAACAAATAAGGCATGATCGAAGTTGCGTGAGTGCCGGAAAGATCGTGGATGAGGTGAAAGGCGGCGTAAACAACCCCGACCCACGAGGACCACCCCGAAGATCATCATGCCGATCGCTCCGGGACCCTTTTGAAGTTTGGCTGCAACCGCGTGGGCGGGGAGTTCAGTGGGAGACGCGGAAACCGTGGCCATAATTCTCCTGCGCGAGCGCGAGTTACGCGCTGAGATGAAATGAATTGCTGAGATCGATCCCGAAGGCAGGAGATTACATTCCGCCGAGAAAAGCGCTGGTTAATGTTCGAAGAAAATATCGATGACCGTCGATGCGAATTAGAGCTTATTCAAACCGTCGAGGGCGGCGACCTTGTAGGCCTCAGCCAAGGTCGGGTAGTTGAAAACGGTGTCGCGGAAGTATTCGATGGTGCCCCCGAAGCTGAGCACAGCCTGGCCGATATGGACGATCTCTGCCGCGCGTTCGCCGATGATGTGAACTCCGAGCAACTTCAAAGTTTCCGTATGGAAGAGCAGCTTTAACATGCCCTGCTCGTCGCCAATCATCTGGCCCTTGGCGAGTTCTCCGTAACGGGAGATGCCGACTTCATACGGAACCCGGTCTTTCGTGAGTTGTTCTTCGGTCTGTCCGCAGATGGAGATTTCGGGGATGGTGTAAATGCCGTAGGGGAAAAACTGCGGACGCATGTGGGCAGGGACACCGAACATATTGCAACTGGCGATTCTTCCCTGCTCCATCGAAGTGCTGGCTAGCGCGGGGAATCCGATGACGTCGCCGGCCGAATAAATGTTGGGTACGGCGGTTTGAAACTGTTCGTTGACTTCGAGTTTGCCGCGATCCGCCGGCTTCAATCCCACGGCTTCGAGGTTCAGTTTGTCGGTATTTCCCTGGCGACCAACGGTGAACAGTAACCCGTCTCCATGGACGCGTTTTCCGCTCTCCAGGGTCGCGACCACGCGTCCGCGCTCGGTGTCGTACATGCAGGTGGTGACTTTTTCCCCGAGACGGAAAACCATGCTGAGTTGACGCAGCTGAAACTGAAGACTGTCCATGATCTCGCGATCGATAAAGTCGAGCATCGTGGGCCGGGCGTCGAGCAATGTGACTTTGACCCCGAGGGTGGCCAGCATCGAGGCATATTCCAAGCCGATCACGCCGGCACCGACCACGATCAGTTCGCGGGGCACTTCCTGCAGGGCGAGCAATTGATCGGAGTTGAAGATGTGCGTGCCATCGATCTGATAGCGGGCATCGGCTGCGGGTCGCGTACCGGTGGCGATCAGGAAATTTTCGGAAGTGAACCGCTTGATGCCTTCGACACTCTCGACCTCGATGGTATGCGCGTCAATAAAGCGCCCGAGGCCCTCAATCGGGGTGACATGGTTGCGATGCAGTTGCGCCTGGATGACGTCGGTCTCGCGCTTGATACCGGCATCGACGCGAAAGGTGAGATCGGACATCATGACGCGGTCTTTCAGCTGGTAGTTGCGCCCGTAAAAGCTACGCTCGCGAAAACCGCTGAGGTAGAGCACGGCCTCGCGCAAGGTTTTGCTGGGGATGGTCCCGCTGTGCACGCACACGCCGCCTAGTTCCCACTTCTTCTCGACGATGGCGGCTCGCTTGTGCAGTTTGGCGGCGCAGATTGCGCTCTTCTGGCCGGCAGGGCCGCTTCCGAGAACTACCAGATCGTAATCGTATCCATTTGTAGGCATAGACGCGTCGAGTTGGGATGGTAACGAACTTAGCGGTGAAGCGCTAGCGGAGAGTGCCGGTTAAAAGTGGTTCCTGAGTTCCGCGAAGGAGTCGAGTTGCATGAGCGTTCCCGGGAAACCGTTGCGTGATACTTCTTCATGTTCGAGGATCCAGGTGTTGTCGTGGGGAACAAAAACCGCATTGACCCCGGCAGCCAGCGCGGGGTTAATGTCGGATTTTGGACTGTTGCCGATCATCCAGGTACGTTGCGGGATTAAGGCGTACTTCTCGACGATGGATCGATAAGCGGCAATGTCTTTCTCCGCGACTATTTCGATTGCTGCAAAATGTGCGCCTAACCCCGAGCGCTGTACTTTTCCCGACTGCTCGGTGACGTTGCCCTTCGTGAGCAGAATTAAGTGATGCTGGGCAGCGAGATAGGCGAGCGTCTCCGCCACGCCGTCGATTAGTTGCACGGGGTGCTCGGCAATCCGGTGCGCGATGGCGTGAATCTGGGCATGCAACTCAGGAGTAATCGGATCGACCGTGAGTTGCTCAAAGGTGTTGACCAGCGCATGGGCGAAGCTGTGGAGACCGTAACCATGACGCAGAATGTTCTCGCGTTCGACTTCGTTCAACACCTCACGCACTTGCTCCGGGGTAAAGGTATGGTGATTAAGGAAAGAGATGAATTGCGCGATAGCGCGCTCGAAATAGATGTTGTTTTCCCACAAGGTGTCGTCCGCATCTATAAGCAGCGTTTGGGGTTGTACGATTCGGCCAGAAAGTGGGGTAGGTTCTGAAGGGTTCGTAGTTGTACTCCGCTGGGACACACGTTCATAATAATGCCATAGGAAAGTTTCGCCGCGACTGCCCGCAATGGGTGAAGAGCGGCATTTATTTGGTTCCCGTGACAAATTCATCGAAACGTAATCATTCCACTGTGAACGCTGGCCTCAGGCGTTTGCGCGACCCCGAAGCTCACGCAAAGTACCTGTTCCGCAAACTCTCGCGACTGCTGCGTGCAAACCGTTCCGCTCCGAATGCGGAGACGGTTCATCAACTCCGAACCACGGTGCGGCGAATTCAGACCCTGGCGACATCGCTTGGGGAGCAAGATTCGAAAGCTTTTGGAAAGTTCGACAAGCTGCTGGTGGAGATCTTTGAAAAGGCCGGGAAAGTTCGCGATCTTGATGTGCAATTGGAAGCGCTGAATACGATTTCGCTGCTGCCCTCGGTGGAAGATGACAAAGCATTGCTGCAAAATTACTTGCAGCGGCAGCGCGCTAAGCGACAGCGGAAACTCACAACCACCGTGCAGGAAGAACTCATCAAGCGGTTGCCGAAACGGCAACGCCGGGCAAAGGCCTTGTTGTTGAAAGCGGCCAATCAGCCGCTGAACAGCGAGACACGACGCACGATCGACCTGCACAAAGAAGTCCTGCCGTTTGTTGAGAAGTTGCACTCATCTCACTTTGACGCTGAAACGCTGCACGAACTACGCCTCGAAGTGAAGCACGTGCGCTACGCAGCCGAAGCTGCCGGCGACGTGGGCGCCGAGATGGTCGCGCTGCTCAAGCCCGTGCAAGATGCCATCGGCGGCTGGCATGATTGGTGGACCCTGGTGGAGACCGCGGATCGAGTGCTTGGCCCATTGCCGGGGCATCCACTCATGACAATCCTGCGGAGCAAGATGCGGGCTCGCTTCACGACATCGATTGCCGCTTTGAAGCCGCTCGAGGCGAGGCTTTCCGACACGCTTGAGCTCGGGGAACAAAAGCGTCCAGGGCCGATGCTGGTGCGCCAGGAATTGGCAGCCGCGGCCAACGCCAGCTAGTCCGCACAAGACGCATGAACATCATCGAATCCAGCCGCGAGTACGAGAAGTGGCTCGCGAAACAGACGAACGTCATCGCCGCTGATATTCGGCGCAAGCACGCCTTCATGGCCCTGGGCGTGTTTCCATTCTTTCGCGCGACGTTTTATCGCTGGCTACAGGTGTGGCCTGAAGTCGATAAACACATGTCGCAGGCACCGAAGGTTCTCGGGGTTGGCGATCTTCATGTCGAAAACTTTGGAACCTGGCGCGACGCGGAAGGACGACTGGCTTGGGGCGTCAATGATTTCGACGAAGCATGGATGTTCCCTTACACCCTCGACCTGGCACGTCTTGCGACCAGTGTGCTGCTGGCGAAAGATGCCGAGCATCTCGAGGAGCGTCCGAAGTCAGTGACGGACGCGTTGCTCGAAGGCTATCGCGACGGGATGAAGGATGGTGGAAAACCGTTCGTTCTCGCCGAGGGACAGGATTGGTTGCGCGCCATCGCATCGCAGCAGTTAAAGGATCCCAATCGTTACTGGGAGCGGCTGACGTCGTGGCCACAGGTGAAGCTGAGCGATCTGCCGGATCTGGCCAAAGAGCGCATGGTCGATATGCTGCCGCCACATTGCGATAAACCGTTTTTCGTGGCGCGGCAGGCGGGACTGGGATCGCGGGGACATCAGCGGTACGTTGCCATCGCGCACTGGCATAGCGGATGGGTGGCGCGCGAAGCCAAGGCCCTGGTGCCTTCGGCGGCGGCGTGGATCGCCGGGACCGGTCGCGACAAGATTTACTACAATTCGATCCTGAAGCAAGCGGTGCGCGATCACGATCCCTATTTCCATGTGCACGAGCACTGGCTGGTGCGACGCTTGGCGCCGGATTGTACCAAGATCCCGATCACCGATCTGCCGACGCATCGCGACGAACACACCCTTCTGTATTGCATGGGATTTGAAGTAGCGAACATCCACCTGGGTACGCAAGGCGCACAGAAAACAATTGTGAAGGATTTGGGAAAACGGAAGGGCCGGTGGTTATTCGACGATGCCCGGGAGATGCGCAAGGCCATCCGAAAAGATTTCGCGGAGTGGCAGAAAGCGCATCCGGCCACGGTTCGCTAAGACAAAAAGCCAGTGCCCCGCCCTATCGCGCACCTGCGCTTGATAGGGTAGGGGCACATTTTCCTGGAGAACTACTTACTGCCCGGGGGCACGACGCCGTTCATGCGCAGATACTCCACCATCTGGCCGTAGTGGTCGTTGGGATGGCTGACCATGGCGACGGCGAGCGCGAAGCGCGTGGTCGGGTTCTTGCCAAACGGAGGCGGGATCGGCGTGAACATGTTCTGATCGTTCAGACTGGCCAGCGCTTTGTGCGCGGAAGCGAGGCTGTCTTTGAGGTATTGCACGAGTTCGGCTTTCGTCTTGAGACTTGTCGGTTCGGCGGCTGGCTTTTCACCCTGGATCGCGCCAGCGTACATCGCGATTCCTCCAGCAAGGTGCTTTACCTGGCCGGCAAAATCGAGCACTCCATCAAACTTGCCCTGTGTGGGTTTAAAGCTGTACTTATCTTCGGGCATGGCTTCAGCGAGGCCGAGGAGACCTTTTTCCAAGTGAGAAAGTTCGTTATCCAAGGTGGCCACGACGGTGGTGGGCGGCGCAGGGGCTTTGTCTTGCGCTAAAGCGGAAGTACATCCGAATGCGAGAGCTGACGCCAGGAGTACAGCTTGAAGTTGTTTCATCTAATCCTCCAGTGAACCGTGACAGGATACACAAAAGCCTTCGATGTTGGATCGAGGGCAGATGGAATTGAGAGAAGATTATTGGCGGCTGGCGGGAGGAACGATCCCGTTCATGCGCAGGTATTCGACCATCTGACCGTAGTGGTCAAAGGGGTGAGCGATGATAAACATGGCGAGACTTGTACGCGAGGTCTTATTCGGACCGAACGGGCTTTGCACCAATTCCATTCCATTTTGATCGGTAAAGCTCTTCATCGCTTTGTGCGCATACTCGAAGCTGTCTTTCGCAAACTTCACAATTTCGGCCTTGCTCTTGATGTTGTCGGGACCGTTCTCGCCGCCGAGTTCGACGGGCGGTTTTTCGCCGAGGATCGCGCTCGCGAGCATGTAATTGACCGCCGCCACATGCTTGACCTGTTGTCCAAACGTACGCACACCCTTGAACTCGCCCATCGAAGTGCTGGGAGCGAAGGTGTATTTTTCCTCCGGCATGGCCTCGGCGGCGCCGATGAATTCGCCTTCGGCGTTCGAGGTCATCCGGTCATAGACTTCGGAGACGGTTTTCGCCGGGGCTTTATCTTGAGCGATGACCGCGCCGGTACAACAACAACACGCGGCAATGACAAGCGCGATTGCAAGTTTCTTCATAGCATTCTCCAGTGACTCAGGTTTTTGCTTTGGGGCCCGGATGCTTGTTTGCGATGCTTACAGACCGCCCGAAACTTTTGCGAGTGGCCACTCATGATTGCGCCATGCCCGCAGAAAATAAATGATCAGGCCGAGAACGAGGATCACGAAAGCATACCGGATTTCATGTAAGGCGTGGGGCCGTTTGACGAGGATAAAAATGAAACCGCATAACGCCAGAATTGCCGGGATGGGATAGAGCCACATGCGAAAGGGCCTGGGAGCCTCGGGATGGAAGGTGCGCCAGTACAGCAGGCCGATGATCTGCACGAGGAATTGCAACAAAATTCGGATGACTACGAGAGCGGCGATGACGTCCACCAGACGGAGGAAACAGCACAGCATAGCGACGGCTCCGAGCGCGAGCAGGGAGACCGACGGAAACTTGTGCTTGGAGTGCAGAGTTGCAAAGATCTTGAAATAGTTGCCGTCGCGAGCGGCAGCGTAGGGCACGCGCGAATAGCCGAGCAGTAATGAAAAGACCGAGGCGAAGGCCGTCCACATGATCAGGAGTGCGACCAGCACGCCCGCCCAGTGGCCATAGAGGCGCTCCATCATGGTGGCGACGACATAATAACGGGTGTCGGACTGTGCGCTTTGCGCGAGTTCACGCCACGGCATTACACCGAGGATGCTCACGTTCATCATGAGATACAAAATACCGACTACGACAATCGAAATGACCAGGGCACGCGGGATGTTCTTTTCTGGATCGCGGACTTCTCCACCGAGAAACGCGATGTTGTAGTAGCCCCAGAAATCGTAGGTCGCCACCAACATCGCAGCGCCCAGACCGAGAAAGAATTTGTTGGATAGCTGGAAGGCGCCGGGCGGGAAATCGAAGGCACGTGCCGCTTGAAAATGGGTGAGACCGGCGAAGATGATCCAAGCCATAGTTGCCATTACGCCCACCCAAAGCAGCTTGGAGATCCTCTCGATCGCCAGCACGCCGCGATAGAGCAGCAGAACGATCAGCGCACAAGTGCCAATCGCGACCAGCGTGGCGGCGCCGAAGATGATGCGAACTTCAATCGGGCCGATATGGAGAGTTCTCGCCAGCCAGGTGTGTTCGAAGCGCGGGACGAGAAAGGTGGCGTATTGCGCAAAACCTAGGCATCCGGAGGCGATGGAGAGTGGCGCGCTGAAAGAGAGTTGCCAGATAAAAAGGAATGACAGCATTCGGCCAAGCTTTTGCGGGCCGTAGATTTCTTTCAGGTAGCGATAGCTTCCGCCCGAGCCCGGCATGGCAGCGCCAAGTTCCGCCCAGACCAGGCCATCACAGAGAGCGAAGAGTGCGCCGAGAATCCAGCCGAGCATGGCCTGCGGGCCGCCCATCGCACTGATGATGAGCGGGATCGTGATGAACGGACCGATGCCGATCACGTCGATCATGTTGAGCGCAGTCGCGCCCGCAAGGCCTAGGCCGCGGACGAGGTGCTCATCGTTGTGACCGGAATCAGTGTTGGTCATGTCCCGCGCTCAGCAGGTTCACAAACAACCGCACCGCCCCCGGCACGCCCACCGGCAACTGCCGGAAGAACGCGTAACCGGTATAGATGTAGGTTCCCTTTCCATACCTGGCTTCGAGCAATCCGCCTTTGCGTTCGGGCTCGTTCGGATCGTGACACGAGAGAAGCGCATGATACTGCGGATCCCAACGATCCATGAAGTACAGGCCGCGCTCCTGCACCCAGTCATTGAAATCGGAAGCCGCGATCGGATTCGGATAATGGAAGACCGGGTTCTCGGGTTCGAGCACTTGCACCGGCGCGCTCTCAACACTGACGCGGTCGCGGCTGAGTTCGGTGGGATAGGGCGTGAACTTCCCCGGAATCGGAGAGTTCGGATCGGGCTTGGGCGGAATCGGTCCGGTTTGCTGCGGTAGGGTGACGCCATTGAAGTCCGCGACGCCCGCGTTGTATTGCACGATGAGCGTGCCGCCGTTCTTCACGAATTCAAGCAACCGACCGTTGTGCCGCTTCACATCGTCACGCGTGTCGTAGGCGCGAATGCCGAGGACGATGGTGCCGTACTTGGAGAGATCGCCGCTGGCAAGTTCTTCGGGAGTGACGGTGGTGACGTCGACGCCGATCTGCTGCAGGACGGTGGGAATGTCGTCGCCCGCACCCATGATGTAGCCGATTTTGAGGCCCGGCTGGATTGCGACTTTGACTTCGCTGATCTTCTGCAGGCTCGGCTGGTAGTAGTAATAGGTGCCGAGGTCTTCGCGGTCGACAGTGGTGTAACCCTCGGTGTAGGTCTTCCCTTCGCTGTCGAAAGTCGCCTGGATCTTGGCTTTCTGCTCGCTGAGGTTGCCGGGCGTAACTTCAAATTTCACGCTGCGTTCGTCACCATACTTGGCGAACTCTACTGGCTGCTCAGCAGGAGAAGACTTCCATCCATTCGGCACGGTGAGCTTGAGGGCGCCTTTCGCCGGGCGCTCGGCAATGCTGCGCAGTTGCACAGTGATGGTGCGGGCAGCGGTCGCCGAGGTGGGGACGATCTGGGTGGAAGGCTCGATCAGGACGGAAAACTTGGGAGCGATGGCGAGAGGCCGGACACGGGTGGTGCCGTCGGGCTGGCGCAGTTCGGTTTCGACGGCTATTGGAAGTGAACCACCAAGCGACGAAGCCTTGCTCGCGCCTCGGTAGGTCACCCACTGCGTCGCAGGTCCAGCGCTAAAAGGGATGGTGGGATCCTCGTCGGAGCTTTCGTAAACAGAGTCAGTCTCCGGATTCTCGCGGTGGAATCCGGGCATCATGATGCGACTTGGCGCAGCCACCTGACTCGCAATGTTAACTGTGGCGTGAGGTGCAATCTCCACCTCTTTAGAAGCACCGCCCAGCGTCGGAACTGCGAGTCGTAGCAGCTGCGAGCCGCCGTTGGTGGCGGCGACGTCGATGCTCAGTCGTTGATCGGAAATTGCGAAGGGCTGTTGTGCGGTCGCGGAAGCCGTGGTTACCTTCACCCTGAGTTGTAGAGAAAGGCTAGTGGCGCTGGCCGCTTGTTGAATTTTTTCTTCCAGGCGTGAGACCAGCTCTCCGCGCGGGGTTTCGTCAATCGGGCTAGTTTGCAGCCTAGACATCAACGACTGCATCGCATGACCCGCCTTGGTCAACGGCACCGCCGCGCTCTCCAAATCCTTCTTTTCAGCTTCCGTCGCCTCCTCAATATCTTTCGCAACTTCAACCAGCCCTGGCTTCAGCCAAGGCACTTTCTTCGCATCTTCACCCAAACGATCGGCCAGTCCCGGCAATGAGGTGTCGATGCCGTCGAAGAAGTCTTTCTCATGTTCGCCGGGTTTGAGCGGAGGCAGGATGGAATCGATGAGCTTATAGCGCGTAAGGTGCGGGCCCGGATCAACGCTCCAAGCGCCTGCTCCCTGTGAGAGCTGGTGTTTCAGGCCTTGCATGGCGAACTGCACGTAGCTCATTCCCAGCGCGGGGTCTTGCACGCCGGTGTCGAAGGCGATGGTGTAATCCTCGCCGTCGCGGACGTTATCCATGTACAGCTTTTTGGCTTGCCACGGGGGAAGATTCAGCTCGGGAAACTGCTTGGGATCGGCGGCGGCGCGGAAGGCCTCGGTGGTGATGATGCCTGAGGCCTGGTGGTGACCGTGTCCGTCCCGGTCCTTGCCCTGGAAGCGCTGGGCAATAACGTCGGGCCGGAACGTCCGGATGACACGGACCATGTCGCGCAAGGGGATGTAGCCGGGCTTGCCGCCATCCTTCCACTTTTCGAGCGATTCCTGCGGACTCTTGCTGAATCCGAAATCGGCGGCCATGCTGAAGCGCTGGTGGACGCCGTAATACTTGTCGCTCTCAAGAAGTTCAAGGACGCGGAGCACGCCGAGCTCGTCGAACAGGTTGCTGCCGGTTTTGTTCTGGCCGCCTTCGCCGTGGGTGAGGGTCATCAGGGTGACGTCGTCGCCCTTGCCGCGAGATTCAAGGACCAGCATGCCGCCATCTTCGTCATCGGGATGGGCGGTGGTGTGCAGCAGTCGCGCGGTGGTATGCAGGCGCTTCAGCAGGAGTTCGAGGCCAGCCTTGCCATCGTCCTGCGGAAGGGGAGCCAGTTCGTCCACGACTTTCGTGCCTTTGCCCGGAGCGGGCGCCTGAGCCAGCGCCGAGGGCAGAATCAGCGATAAAGTCAACAGGCCCGCGAGGATTGGCCGGAACACGGGGAGCACTCGATTATTCAAAATCATTGGCTTTGCAGTTGTACAAGGTAAGGTGGAGTTACGGCAAATCCATTAGACGACGCGAAGACCCGGAAGGACTCGAAACCGTCACCTGTAACCCCCTGTTTAGCATTGGGTTTCCCATCGTACATGTACTTGTGCGTACTATCGTCGGCGGGGCTTTTCCGCTACTCTGGAAACATTCTCTCCCCACGGTCGATCTGTTACCCGGATAACGGACGAAGAAGCTCGCTGAACGGCGTTAAGGCAAGGAATGCCTGAGCAAGAAATCGCGGCCGGTTACAAGAAAGTGATGCCGAAACGCATCTCGATCTTGTGGCTGATTCTCGGCGCACTGCTGCTGGTCAGCGTGGTGCCGATGTATTTCTACGCGAAGGTCGTGGAGATCAACCGCGACAGCCTGAAGCGTAACGAAATGCTGCTGCAAAACACCGTGACGCGTTCGCTGGCGGACGACGCCTCGCAACGCCACCGGAACCTCGACACTATGCTGCAGAACCTCTCGGCAGCCGTGCAGGTAACCAGCGGCGGCAACCTGGACGACGCCACCATTGCATCGCCGGAGATGCGCGCCCTGCTTGAGAATTTCGTTTCGCACGGCGGCGATATTGCCTACGCGACAATTTTGAATAGCGAAGCCAAAGGCATCACGGCCGGCCGCATCGTTCCCGATGAATTCCTGCAACGTGAAATGAAAAAGGGCTTCGACTCCGCAAGAGAAGGCCGAATCTACAACGGCCAGGCTCTGCAGGTGATCAGCGAAAGTCAGACGCGAACGGTGATGTTGGTAACGCGTCCGATTATGGCTGGCGATGTGTTCGTTGGCCTGATCTCGGCGGTGGTGGACCTGGATTACCTGCTCAACCGCTTGCAGGAAGTGAGCCGCGGCGGATTGATCGCATATGTCGTCGACAGCAACGGACGACTGGTAGCAGGCGCGGAACGCAGCTATGCGATCGGGCAAGACATGACTTCGATCGACCTCGTGAAAGGCTTTGTCGACGAGGGCGGACGACTGGCGGCGACCCACGAATTCAACATGACGGTCAAAGGTGCGAAGACCGAAATGCTGGGCACTTACAGCCCGGTGGCATCGTTGCATTGGGCCGTGATCGCACAGAAAACTACGGAAGAAGCCTACTCGGGCATTTACGAGATGCAGCGCACCGCGCGGTTGTTGGCGATCCTGGCGGTGCTGATGTCGGTGATGATTAGCGTTTTTGCGGCGCGGCGGATTACCACGCCGCTCGAAGTGCTGACGGAATCGAGCCGGGCGATTGCGCAAGGCGACTTCAGCCGGCGGGTGGTGCTGAATACGCGCACCGAAATTGGTGAGCTCGCACAGACCTTCAACATCATGACCGACGAGATCGAGCATTACATCGAGGACCTGAAGAGCGCTGCCGCACAGAATCGCGCTCTGTTCCTCGGATCGATCCAGATGCTCGCCGGCGCGGTCGACGAAAAGGATCCCTACACCCGCGGTCACTCCGACCGGGTTACGCGCTACTCGGTTTTGATCGCCACCGAGCTTGGGCTTCCGAACGAAGAGATCGAGAAGATCCGAATTTCGGCGCAATTGCACGACGTGGGCAAGATCGGCATTGAAGACAGCATTTTGAAAAAACCGGGCGCGCTCACCCAGGAAGAGTTCGACATCATGAAGACGCACACCACCAAGGGCGCGAACATCCTGCGACCAGTGGAACAGTTGCGCGAGATGATCCCGGGCATCGAACTGCACCACGAATCGCTGGACGGACGCGGCTATCCTTACGGACTGAAGGGCGACGCGATCCCGCTGATGCCACGCATCATCATGGTGGCGGACACGTTTGACGCCATGACGACGAACCGTCCGTACCAGGCGGCTGCGGATCCTGAATACGTGGTGCGCATTATCAATTCGCTGGTTAATTCGAAATTCGATCCGAAGTGCGTCGCGGCCTTCACCTCAGTTTTCCAGCGCGGAGAGCTCCAGGTTCGACGCTCGACGACGCCTATGCCGGCGGTAGCAGCTGCGGCGGCCGCGGGCGTCCTGACCGCCGCGGAACCGGGCGCCCTGGTGAATACCGAACGCATGTAGTCCGCCGCACGTTCCGCCCCGCCTCTTTATAATGATGGATTACGCATTCCTACGGGGCATTCATGATCCAAACGCTGTTCGGCAGTCTTGACGAAGAACAGAAACCAAGTGTATTTCAGCGCATGAAAGAGGCGGTTTCGCGTACTCGCGAGACCCTCACCGAGCGCATTGAAGACGTTGTCGCCTTCCGTAAGGAGATCGACCGCGAAACCCTCGACGACCTCGAAGCCACGCTGATCAGCGCGGACCTCGGATCAACCACCACGCACGAAATTCTCGGAGCGCTGCGCGAAAAGATCGATCGCAAGCAGGTGAATAACGTTGAAGAATTGAAACGAGTTCTGAAGGACGAGATCCTCGTTTTGTTGAACGATGCGACTGCGAAGCATCCGGTGCGGTCCGTGGATGGTGAACCGGAGGTGATCCTGGTGGTTGGCGTGAACGGCACCGGCAAGACGACCACGATTGGCAAGCTCTCGAATCTGTTGCGTGGCCAAGGCAAGAGCGTATTGCTCTGTGCTGCCGATACGTTTCGTGCGGCGGCCATCGATCAATTGGAAGTGTGGGGCGATCGCACGGGGACGGAGGTCATCAAGACGAAACCAGGTGGCGACCCTTCGGCTGTGCTCTACGACGCTTTGCAGGCAGCGAAAGCGCGGCACGTGGATTACGTGATCATCGACACCGCCGGACGGCTGCACACCAAGCAGAACCTGATGCTGGAATTGGAAAAGATGAAGCGCACGGCACAGCGCTTTATTCCCTCCGCACCGCATGAAGTGTTGCTGGTGATGGACGCCACGACAGGACAAAACGGTTTACAACAAGCGAAACTGTTCACCGAGTCGGCGGGCGTAACTGGTATTGTGCTGACGAAGCTCGATGGCACTGCCAAAGGCGGAGTCGTGATCGCCATTTCCCGTGAACTGGGGCTGCCAGTGCGTTACGTCGGAGTTGGGGAAAAAGCCGGCGATCTGCTGCCGTTCAATGCCAAGGATTTTGTGGAGTCGCTCTTTGCCTGATCGCGCAATGCGGATCAACGCCAGCCCGGATGAGCGCTGCATGTCGCACGCGCTGGCATTGGCACGCAAAGGCATCGCCCTGGCGGCGCCGAATCCACGTGTGGGTGCGGTTCTCGTGGATGCATCGGGCGAAGTGCTGGGCGAAGGCTTTCACACCTACGACGGGATCAAGCATGCCGAGGTGCTTGCCTTGGAGCAGGCCGGCGCGGCGGCTCGTGGCGCTACTCTCTATATCAATCTGGAGCCTTGTTCGCACCAGGGGCGCACCGGACCCTGCGCAGAGGCGGTGATCGCCGCTGGAGTTCGCAAGGTGGTTTGCGCCATGCGCGATCCCAATCCCTTGGTTAGCGGCGCGGGACTGGAGAAACTGCGCGCTGCCGAAATCGAAGTGGCGGAGGGTGTACTGGGGGCGGAGGCGCGCAAGCTGAATGAAGGATTCGCGAAACGGATTCGTACCAATCTGCCTCTCGTGACGCTGAAGGCGGCGATGACGCTGGACGGCAAAATTGCACCGCCGCCGACCGATAGCAACGACGGCGGCCCCACGCAGCCAACATGGATCACGAGCGAGATTGCGCGGGCGCATGTGCAGGAATTGCGCCACGGAGCCGACGCGATCCTGATCGGCGTGGGAACGGTGGTCAGCGATAATCCACTTCTCACCGATCGCACCGGATTGCCGCGAAGGCGTCCATTGCTGCGAGTGGTGCTCGATTCACAATTGCGGCTGCCACTCGATTCCCGACTGGTTAAGACTGCTCAGCAGGACGTTCTGGTGTTCTGCTCGTTTGCCGAAGAGAAGAAGCGCGCTGCGCTGGAAGAACGAGGTATCCAGGTCGAACAGGTTCCGCTGGCGAAGGGCGAACCTGGCGGCATGCTCTCGGTCGCCGGCGGGCGGCCCAACCTGCGCGCAGTGGTGCAAAGACTTGGCGCCCGCGACTTGAACAACCTGATCATCGAGGGCGGAGCGGCGGTCAACTGGGCCGCACTGGCATCCGGCATTGTGGACAAGGTTTTTTTCTATTATGCGCCGAAGATTCTTGGCGGCGGCATTCCATTCGCGTTGGGCGCTGGTTTCCAAAACATGGACGACGCGGCATACTTGCGCGGTCTCGAGTTACATCGCCTGGGCGAAGATTTCGCCGTCGAGGGCTATTTGCGCGATCCTTACAGGGATTGAGGCGCGATGGGCGAGCCGCCAATCCAGCGGCTCAGCAATTCACAGATGCGTTCTTTGTGCGCGTCAGTGTCGTGCGTAAGCCATGGCAGGTCGTAGGCTTCCGCAAGTTCCGGCCATTGGCTGACGCGATCGGCGATCACTTCATCGTTAGACGAATAGATCGCGACCCGATGAGTTGGTTTCACTCTGAGGCGTACGCCATCGGCCCAGGTAGGCGAACTCACACAGGCAACCCGAAGGTCGGGACGGGAACCTTCCTGGAGTTTGGCCGCAACCAAACCGCCAAGACTGATGCCAATGACGTGGGATTCACGCATCAAGTTGAAGTCACGGAGATACTCGACCGATCGCTCGGCGGGCAGCGCGGGGTCGTGATGGGGCAGCAGCAAACGCCGATACGTGTATTCAGGATGAGCTGCACGCAATAAAGGCTCGAGCTTGGCGACGCTGCCCTGCGGCGAGCCACCTTTTCCGTGCAGTAGATAGATTTGTTTCATAGGAGAGAACCCGGCCCGGAGGTTTCCGGGCCGTGGAGGATTACGGCCGTGCAGCCTGTGCGCGGCGCTCTGCCATGGCTTTTTGGCGCGCGACCATGGACTGCAGTTTATGTTGCGCAGCTTCCGTGTGGGTCGCAATCTGTTCAGATCGCGATAGAAACTGGGGATTGCCGATTTTTTCTCGAACCTCGGCGAGAAAAGGCTGGAACTTTGCGAAGACGAAGAACAATTCCCCGCAGGTGTCGAGGAAGAGACCTTCATGCAGTGCGCCGTTGGTGACGAGAGCAGCCGCCATCTCCCAGAAGGTTGTCACCTGGCGGAACCAGGCGTTCTCCTGTGAGCCGAAGGAGTGGATCAGGTTGACGATATCGTCCGCCGATTGCGGATTAAAACTGGCTATGAAGCTGCGTGCCTCACGCATGACCGGTTCGCGACGAAAATCGTACAGCTTAAGAATTAACTCGGCATCAGCGTGAGTTGCTTTTCCAAAATCTGACATAGGCGCCTCTCCAGAAATGATAGTTGGAATTAGACGGAAAAAGGCCGCCAACCGGCGGCCTCTCTTATGCTACATCTGCGGGCTGATCGGGCTCCGCGATCTTTACCGAATAATCGCATTGCACCGCATTTTCAGTTTCCGCGGCTTTCTTCTTGCCGCGACGCTTCGGCTCCTCAGAAGCCGCAGCCTTGTTGTTTGGACAGCTGAGGAACTTACCGGACTTCAGGTTCTTCTCCAGCAAATATTCACTGCCGCACTTCGGACATTTCTCGGGGACCGGCTTATAGGCCACCGTGAAATCGCATTTCGGATAGCGAGAACATCCGTAGAAGAAATTGCCGCGACGCGCTTTCTTCTCCACGATCTCGCCCTCTTTGCACTGGGGACACTTCACACCGACGAAGTTCTGCTTGATCCACTTGCAGTCTGGATAACCACTGCAGGATACGAACTCGCCGAATCGGCCATGCCGCAAAACCAGGGTGCGCTGGCACTCCGGACACTTCTCGTCGAGCGGAACGTCCGGCACTTTTTTGGCCTGATCGAGGCGCCGCGTAGTCTTGCACTCCGGGTAGCCGGTGCAGGCCATGAACTGGCCAAAGCGACCGCGTTTCAAAACCATGGTTCGGCCGCAGTTCTCGCAGAATTCCTCTTGCTCAGTCTCTTGAACATCGGCGGTCTCGAGATCTGGCAGATCGATGGGGTTTTCCTTGGTAAACGTGCAGCTGTTCGGGTCTTTCTTATCGTAAGAGCTGCAGGCGAAGAATGAACCGTGTTTACCCCACTTGATGACCAGCGGCGAGCCGCACTTTTCGCACTTTTCGTCGGTCGGCTTCTCCATGCGCTTGATGTTTTCCATGTGCTTCTGCGCATAGTCGAGGTTCTGTTCGAACTTGCCATAGAACTCGGTCAGGGTGTCGGTCCACTTCTTCTGGCCATCTTCCACCTCGTCGAGTTCTTCCTCCATCCTCGCGGTGAACTTCGTGTCGAAGATCTCCTTGAAGTTCTCGACCAGCAGGTCGGTGACGACCATGCCGATTTCTGTGGGGAAGAACTTGCCTCCGCGGCCGGCGGTTTTCTGCACGTAGCCGCGGTCCTGGATGGTGGTGAGAATGGCAGCGTACGTCGAAGGACGGCCAATTCCCTGCTCTTCCAGTTCCTTCACTAGCGACGCTTCGTTGTAACGAGGCGGCGGCTCGGTGAAGTGCTGCTCGGGCTTGATTTCCTTCAGCGTGAGCTTCTGTCCGGCAACGAGCGGCGGTAGCTTATGTTTCAGCGCGTCGTCTTCTTCGTCCTTGGTGTCCTTCGACTCCTCGTACACCTTCAGGAAGCCTTCAAACTTGAGCACCGAACCGGTGACGCGGAAATTGTAAGTGCGATCGGATTTCGCATCGATGTCGACCGTGGTCTGGTCAAAGAGCGCTGGCGCCATCTGCGAGGCGACAAAGCGCTGCCAGATGAGCTTGTACACTTTGAACTCATCGTCCTTCAGGAAGGGCTTGAGTTCGTCGGGTGTACGAGCGACGGAGGAGGGGCGGATGGCTTCGTGTGCGCCCTGCGCGTCTTTCTTCTGCTTGAACTGATTGGGTGACTCCGGCAAGAATTCTTTGCCATAGGTGGTACCAACCAGTTCGCGGACCTCGGTCAACGCGTCGTTGGAAACGCGCGTGGAATCGGTACGCATATAAGTAATGAGACCGACGGTGCCTTCTTCGCCGAGTTCGACACCTTCATAAAGATGTTGCGCGATCATCATGGCGCGCTTCACGCTCATGCCCAACTTGCGCGAAGCATCCTGCTGGAACTTACTCGTGGTGAAAGGCGCGACGGCGTTGCGGCGGCGCTCGCGATTATCGACGGAGCGAACGAGCCAGTCCGCTTGGTTCAGCGCATCGACGATCTTCTTGGATTCTTCCTCGGTTGCAGGTTCGTTTTTTTCGCCGTCGATGCCGGTGAAACGGGCATCGAAGTCAGGCGGCTTCTGGCCGTGGAGGTGCGCGTCGATTGTCCAATATTCCCGGGTGATAAACGCCTTGATTTCGCGTTCGCGCTCGACGATAAGGCGCAATGCCACGGTCTGCACGCGTCCGGCGGAGAGACCACGCCGAACTTTGTCCCATAACAACGGAGAGACCTGGAAACCTACAAGGCGGTCGAGAATGCGGCGGGTCTGCTGCGCGTCGACAAGGTTGCGATCAATATCGCGAGGGTGAAGAAAAGCTTCCTGGACGGCCTTCTTGGTGATTTCGTTGAAGGTGACGCGATAGAACGGCTGAGTTCCAGTCTTCTTCTTTTTGCGGCCGTCTCCGTCACCGAGTTCTTCGGCGAGGTGCGCGGCGATGGCTTCGCCTTCGCGGTCCGGGTCAGGCGCGAGGTAGATGGCGTCGGCACTTTTCGCCATCTTCTTCAACTTGGCGACGACTTTTTCTTTGCCGGGAATGACGACGTACTCGGTTTCAAAGTCGTTCTCGATATCGACCCCGAGGCCTTTTTTGGGCAGGTCTTTGATGTGGCCGAGTGAAGCTTCGACTTCGTAACCCTTCCCAAGATATTTCTGAATCGTCTTCGCCTTCGCTGGCGATTCAACGATTACCAATCCTTTAGACAATGCTTCCTCTTTCCGACCTACGATTGCGCCCGATGCTGCTGAAGCTGGTAAAAGATTTGCGGCACTTCCTCAAGAAACTAGCACGGAATTTGCTGCAGCCGCAAAATTGTCACATAGTGCGAACGTAGTATTTTCCCGGCATCTGCCTGATTTTGCTCGCCATTTCGAGCTCAAACAGAGCTGAAAAAATCTCTGCGGAAGAGAGCCGCCCGTCCAGCTTCTCGATCAGTTCATCGATATGTGTCGATTCATCCGCGCGCAACAAGCCATAAACCTTCCGTTCCTGCGCCGGCATTTCCTGCTGGTCGAATAGAGATGCAGTTGCCTGGCGTTCGGTCGCAACCGCCTCAACCGCTGGACCAACCTGCAGGCGGACTTCAGTGGCCAGTTCTTCCCACACGTCTTCCCAAGTCGCGACCAGCTTAGCGCCCTGCTTGATCATTGTGTTTGGACCCCAAGCCAGTTTGTTGGTGACGTTGCCGGGAACCGCGAAAACTTCGCGACATTGTTCGAGCGCACAACGCGAAGTGATCCGGGTGCCACTGTATTCTCCGGCTTCAATCACCAGCACTCCGACCGAGAGGCCACTGATAATGCGGTTACGAATCGGGAAGTTCTGCGGCGCCGGGAACGTTCCGGTAGGACACTCGCTGATCAGTGCCCCACCGAATTGAAGGATCTCTTCCGATAGTTTCTTGTTCGCTCGCGGATAGATTTCATCGACGCCCGTGCCGAAGACAGCCACGGTTTTACCCCGGGCGTTCACCGCCCCACGATGGGCAGCCGTATCCACTCCGCGCGCGAGTCCACTGATCAGGATGAGCCCAGGGGCGGCGAGGTCGCAGGAGAGCCGTTCGGACATACCGAGCCCATACGGGGTGGGGTGGCGCGTCCCGACGACTGCGATGCCTGGTTTGCTGAGAATGGAGACATCGCCGCGCACGCGCAAAGCGAGGGGCGGATCGCTAGATCTCCATCAGTCGTTGCGGATACTCGGGATCTCCGATGGCGACGATCTTCGCCCCGGCGTCCGCGGTCTTCACAAATTCGTCCTCGGCCAACTCATAGGACTTGCCCAACGCTACCCGACTGGGCGCAAGCTGCGGGAATTCCGGACGCTTCGAGTTCGGTAAGAGAGGCGCGGAAGACGCGTTCGATGTCGCCGAAGTGTTCGACCAGTCGGCGCCCGCGAGTAGGCCCGAGCTGCGGGGTCAAGGAGAGAGCCAGCCATTGCCGTTGTCGCTCGACTGCGTTTTTCGTTCCAGCATGGCCATATGCGAGCACCCTGTATTTGTTAGAATCGTCCGTTTGCCCTAAGGCTTATGGCTCAACTGAGAGTTTCCGCAATTTCTTACCTGAATACAGCACCGCTAATGTGGGACTTCGCCCATGACGCGGTCGGCGAAGGCTTTGATGTGCATTACACGCTGCCCTCGCGCTGCGCCGAGGAACTTCGCGAAGGCAGTTCCGATATCGGAATCATCCCGGTTTTCACGTACGCAGAGATTCCGAACCTCGTCATCATCCCGGATATCGCGATCGCTACGAAAGGCGTGGTGCGATCGATCCTGCTGATCAGCAAAGTTCCGGTGGAACAGATTCAGAGCGTCGCGCTCGATACCTCTTCCCGTACAAGCGTGGCTTTGACGAAGGTCTTGTTCGGCAAATTCTGGGATGGAGAGCGGACGTTTCTGTCGCACGATCCAGATGTGGAGCAGATGCTCGCGAAGTGCGACGCCGCCCTGGTCATTGGCGACACGGCCCTGCGAGCGAACACTTTCGGGTACCACGTTTACGATCTCGCGACGGAGTGGAAGAAGCTGACCGGTAAGCCGTTCGTGTTCGCGGTGTGGGCGATCCGCATGGCGGCTCTGAAGGGAAACCTGCAGGCTACCGAGGTGGTCGAGATCTTCCAGCGGTCGCGCGACAATGGCCTGAAGCCCGAACACGTGGATGCGTTGGCGCGGGAGTGGTCACCGAAAATTGGAATCTCAGAACAAGAGGTGCGCACCTATTTGACTGAAAATATCCACTACCACCTCGACCCCGCGAACTTAGAGGGCTTGGCGCTGTTTTTCGAGTATGCCGCGGAGCTCAAACTAATCGAAAAGGCCCCCGATCTGCGCTTTCTGCCGGCGCATAGTTGGTTCGGGAACCCTGTGCGCTAACCGAAATCGCGTAAATTCGTGCAAACGTTTGGGCGAGTAGGGCGATTCCTGCTTCTAACTGAAAGCAGGAACCATGCTTATCCTCTTCACCTCGCACGCATTGATGCACTGGTTGCACCGCCTCGGCGGCCCGGGCCTGATCCTGCTCGCGCAGGTGGATAACTCGCCGATCCCCGTTCCCGGCAGCATGGACGTACTCCTTATTATCCTGGCAAGTTCGCGCAAGGAACTCTGGTGGTACTACGCGATCATGGCGACGGTCGGGGCGGTGATCGCCGGGTATATCACGTATCGATTGAGCGCAAAGGGCGGGAAAGAGACGCTGGAAAAAAAGCTGGGCGAGCAGCGCGCGAAGAAGGTCTATTCGATCTTCGAGAAATACGGATTCTTATCGGTATTCCTCGGTGCAATGGCTCCGCCGCCCGTGCCGATGTCGGCATTTCTCATGGCTGCGGGAGCAATGCAGTATCCGTTCAAGAAATTTCTCGCTGCTCTCACCCTAGGCCGTGCGATTCGCTATTCATTGCTCGCCTACTTTGCGTCGGTTTACGGGCATACGATTCTTAGGGTCGCCTCGCGATACTACCGGCCGATGCTGATCGCGGTAATCGTGCTTGCGGTGGGCGGCGGCATCTTCGCAATCTATCAGTGGCGGCGGCATAAGAGCGACAAATCGAAGCCGAAGAAACCGCGTCCGGCGACGATCGCCGCATAAGAAAAAGGCGACGCGTAGCGCCGCCTTCCTGTGGAACCTGGCAACTACTGTTTCGGAGCAAAGTAGCCCTTGCGCGCGCGGACTTTTTCTTTCTTCGCAGGGGCAGTGATATCGATCGAACGATAGCGGCCGTCTTTCTTGAAATCGGCAGGAACGTAGGAAACTGCGTACTGGCTGCGCAGCTCGTCCTGAATTTCCGAGAAGGCGTTGGCCACGTCGGAGATCTTGAAGGGGAAGAAGGCGCGTCCACCGGTGGCATCCGCAAAGCGTTCCAGAACTTTGTCACCGCGCAGCTTCAGACCGCTGGTATTGGTGGAAATCGTGTAGACGATCACTTCGGCGCGCTGCGCCATTTCGACAGCTTCTTCGCGCGTCACGCGGCTCTGGTTATCCTCGCCGTCGCTGAGCAGGATGATCGCCTTGCGTGTGGCGGTTCCGGCATTCTCTTTGAGGAGCTTGTCGCGGCAGGCGTAGTAGATCGCGTCATACATCGCCGTGCCCCCACCGGGACGCAGCATGCGAACCCCTTTACCGAGTTGATCGGTATCGTCGGTGAAATCCTGCGTGACCTCGGCGGTGGTGTCGAAGCCGATGACGAAGGCTTTATCGGAATTCCGCCGGATGATCTGGTTTAAGAACTCAATTGCGGATTCCTGCTCGAACTTGAAGCGATCACGCACCGAGTTGCTGGCGTCGATCAACAGGCCTACGCGCAGCGGCAGGTTGGTTTCACGGCGGAAGGAGTTCACCTGCGCCACCGGTTTGCCGTCGTCCACGAACTTGAAATCGCTTTGCGAGAGATCTTTTACGAAATGGTTGCGCTTGTCGGTGACGGTAAAGATCACGTTCACTTCGTTCACGCCGACTTTGATGGTGGGGATGTCGGCATCGACAGGAGCGTTGGGATCGCCGGCTTGGGATTTCGGCGCAGCCGTAGTGGCATTCGGTGGGGTGGCGGGTGGTGGATCTTTCGGGACCGAAGGCAATCCCAGCGGACTAGAAGCGGGCGCCGGGGCCTGGCTAGCGGCGGGCGCAGCTTCTTTCGGCTGTTGCTGTTGCAACGTGGCGGAAGGAGCGGAGGGCAGATCCGCCGGTTGTTGCGCGTGGGCCGCGGATAACGCCGTCCCTAAGATAGCCAAAAGCAAACTGGGTCTCATGCGATTAGCACATTATAAGCTGAGCAGCGCGCTTACCTGCGTGACTAGACAAGCACCTTCGGTCTAGTCCGTACGGGGCTTTGGATTGCGCAACCCCTCGAGAAAAACCTGTAATTCTTCAGGGAGCGGAGAGCTGAAGGCGAGGGATTTCGCCGTTTTCGGCTGCTGCAACTCGATGGCAGCAGCGTGCAGGAAGTTTCGATCCAGCGAGGGGATTTTTGAGGCGATTCCCTTCACCGCTTTGGGAACGCGCAATTCGCCCGGCGCGCCGTACAAGGAATCGCCAACCACCGGATGGCCAAGGCTCGCCATGTGAACGCGGATCTGGTGCGTGCGGCCAGTCTCAATTTTCACTTCAACGAGTGCAAACTTGCCGTAAGGCGATTCGATCTTCTCTACGACCTGGTAGTGGCTGACGGCATCCCGGCCGCCGTGGCCCCGGGTGGTCATACGAGTCCGCCGTGAAACATCACGGGCAATAGGAGCGTTGATGGTGCCCTTCAGCTTCTTGGGCCAGCCATGCACCAGGGCGATGTATTTCTTGTGCACCTTGCGTGAAGAGAATTGTTCCGCAAGTTTGCGATGGGCGAGATCGTTCTTCGCGACGACGATCAGGCCGCTGGTTTCTTTGTCGAGACGGTGAACGATGCCGGGCCGAAGGTCTCCGCCGACTTCCGAGAGGGCCTTGAAGCGATGAAGCAGAGCGTTCACCAGCGTGCCGCGATTGCGAGCGTCTTCCGTAGGGCCGGCGCCAGCATGCACCATCATGCCTGCGGGTTTATTGACGATGGCGAGGTCCTCGTCCTCATAGACCACATCGAGAGGAATGTTTTCGGCTATCGCCCGCAAAGGTGGAGGCTGATATTCGCCGATGACCTCGATGGATTCGCCGCCACGAAGCTTGTAAGAGGGCTTGGATTGTTTGCCATCGACGAGGATTTTCCCGTCGTCGATCAGTGCCTGCACGCGGGCGCGTGAGATGTCGAGCAGATGGCCGACAAGGAAATGGTCGAGGCGGGTGAAGGCGTCGTCGACGTCGACCAGGAAGTTTTGGTAGGAAGGCTCCATCGGGGACTGCGCTAATTATTGCAGATCGCCTACGGTTGCTCGTCCTATAAGCTCGTGCCCACAGGGCGCCGTTCCCTAGCCTAGGGCTCAAGCCGTGGGACAGATAACGGCGTCCTTTCTCGCGCCGACGGTACCACATTCATGTCGTCTGCGTGCTTAGTCGACCGTTCTCAGCGCGCTTCTTCTTCTATCGACCGCCGCGGCGGCTTGTGCCCGGAGGGCGCCTTTCCTTTAGCCCACGGCGTAAGCCGTGGGACAAACGACGCGACGAAGTCGCCTCCTCGCTGCCGCAGGCGATTTATTCGCGCGCACGCGCGCCCATGCGGTTCGTCACATCGGCGTTGATCCGGTTTCGCTAGATTGGTTTTTATTTGCATGCTTACGCCCGAAACTACCAACACATCTTTTTTCGACGGTCGGCCGTCGTCACTTCCTGAAACCCGCGGTGCGTGACGAGGTGGTAGATGTTTTCAAACAGACCTGCCGGGATTATGGCGTCATAATTCTGGAAATCGGCGGTACGGTCGACCACGTTCATCTACTCCTGAACGTACCTCCAAAGATTGCAGTGGCGAATCTTGTTCGCGCTCTGAAGGCCAATTCGTCGAAATGGATGAACGAACACGACCATCTTTTCGCGTGGCAGGTCGGCTACGGAGCGTTTAGCGTGAGCGAATCCAACGTGGAGCCTGTCAGAGCCTATATTTGCGGCCAGGAAAAACATCATCGAAAACAAAGCTTCGATGACGAGTTTATGGCGTTGTTGCGGAAGCACGGGATCGAATTTACGCCCGGTCATATCGGCGGGTGACGACAAAAGCCGCCTGCGGCAGCAAGGAGGGGCTTCGCCCGTTATCTGTCCCACGGCTTGCGCCGTGGGCTAAGGAAAAGCGCCCTGCGGGCAAGAGTTCAAATGAGGCGCACCGGCAACTTCGAAGCTGCTGCGAAGACCTTCACACTGACGCTGTGCGTTATCGCGCGGTCGCCAGCTCCGCAGGCTGCCGCAACGGCACGCGACGCAACCAGAGGATTGTGCCGCCGATCACCATCGCCAGGGCGATGCCTTGGGTCTCCGTCATCCATGTGCCGAACAGTTGGCCGCGCCCGGGGTCTCCTCGCAGGAACTCAAGGAAGAAGCGTGCCACGCCGTAGATAAACATATACGCGCCTACGACCTGTCCTTCGAATTTCTTGTGCTTCAACATCCAGAGGAGGATGGCGAAATTCGCGAGTTCGACCAGCATCTCGTAGATCTGCGTCGGGTGGACGTGCACGCCGAGCGGCACTCCGCCGACTTCGTGCGCCAGCGGATTGTGGAAGACGACACTCCAGGGTGCGTTGGATTCTTTGCCGAAACAGCAACCAGCGGAGAAGCAGCCAAGGCGGCCGAAAGCGTGGCCGAGAGCGAGGCCGGGAGCAAAGACATCGGCGGTACGCAACCCGGGCATGTGATTCTTGCGCATGTACCATGCACCGGCGATTACGGCGAGCACTACGCCACCGGAGAACACTCCGCCAGCCTGCAGCGTGGAAAGCGTAAAAATCTCACGCGGATTCGCGGCGTAGGTGTCCCACTCGGCGATGAACATCAGGAGCTTCGCGCCAACGATCCCGGCAAATACAAAAATGATGGCGAGATTCCATACCTTGTCGGGATCCATGCCCTGCTGCCTGGCAAGTCGTTGAATGAGCAGGATGGCGACCACCACGCCCAGGGAGACGAGGAAGCCGTAGGTGGGAAGGGCGAAGCGTCCGAGATGAAAGAGTTGCGGGTACACGGTTTTATTTTAGACGGGAACGGAGATGATTTGGCTTCAGAAAGGCTGGGAGTGTTCGGCAGCAGCATTGATGCCGACCCGCGTAGCCGTGCGAGATGGGCCGTCAATGAACCCGTCCATCACGGTGGGTGCCCTCCGAGATCCTTTAGGCTTCTCCGCAGGGCGGAGCATGCACACCAGATCTAATTCGAGGCGAGCTCCCTGTTCATTGAATTATCGGTTCAAAAAACGGTTACCATCCGTCACCAACCTTGCAGGCCGGCTTCAATGGGTTTGATGCTACCGACGCTCTCGCAGATTCGCAAGCGGAGCCGAGAAAATCATGGTATTCCGCTTGCTCAGAAAGTCGTGTCGCGAAAATTTTCTGCGATGCCTTATCTTCCCTGCGACGGGTCGGATGTGGTCGCGGTGTTGACGTCAACGTGGGTCGCGGCTTCCACCGGCACATCTGGCGGATAGCAGTTTCCGTCCGCGTTGTAATTCTTCGGACAGCCCTTGGATTCATCACGTCGCGGCGATTGCGCAAACTGCCAGATCTCGGCGTAGGAAATTCCGCTCTTCGCGGGAGATGGCGGATGTTTGGGAAAAACGCAGCCTTGCGATAGCGCGCAGGTATCGTTGTACGCCCATACGGCGATAGCGCGGCCTTCGGCATGATCGTGAATATCTTTTGCGGTCACGATGGTCTGCCCCGGACCTTCCTTGAAAGGCACGCCTGAACAATAAATGCCGGCTTTGAAGCCGGCCGCAATCACGGCGTCGAACCAGGCGTTGAGATACGCCTGCTGCTCGGCGAGCATACGGCCGCCTTCTTCCTGGTCGAGAAAGATCGTCGTTCCGGCACGGAAGCCTTCGGCGTTGGCTCGCGCCGCCGCATCGCGCCCATCGCGCTGGCCGATCTGCGCAGGCTTCTTACCTTTCAATTCCTTGTAGAGGCGTCCGTTGTAGAGGACGGCGAAACCCAAGCCTGCGGCTTTGACGATCTGGCGTTTCCCTGCCCAACTATTAGTCGTGGCTCCCGGCGGATTGTTGAGCCAGTATCCGGCCCAGTCGAAGGTTTTGCGAAGCACGGGCAGCAACGCGTCGCCGGGGTAGTCGTTGCGGTCGAATCCGAGGAAAAATCGTGTTGAAGCCGGCTGCCCGGCTTGGGCAGGCGCTAAGCTGCTGAAAGCGAGGAAGATCGCTGAGAAAAGCAGGCAAACTGATAGAATGCAGGAAGTTCTAGGCATGACGAGCACGTGGGCCGCTAGGCAAGGACGTTGCGAAGCGGCGCATCTTCCGTCATAATAACGGTTTGCCCCCGGTTGCGTCTGGCTCTCTGAGAAATACCTGGGCCGGATCTCGCCAGTGGTAGATGTACATTCCATCCCGCGCTTTCCGCGTGAGCGATGGTCCTGACAATCCCCTGCACAAGGGAAGGCCAGAACGAGGGTGCGTACCCCGTTGGGACCAGTTGTGCGACCTGTGGGCAGAAAGTCCACGGGAAACTTAAGGAGAAGTGCAAGTGTTAATGATTCGTTTATCGCGCCGTGGCGCGCCCAAGAAGCCTACCTACCGTATCGTCGTCATCGAAAAGGACCGCGCCCGCGATGGCCGTTCCGTGGAAGTGGTCGGCACCTACAATCCGCGCAGCAATCCCCCTGCTCTCGACATGAAGCGCGAGCGCATTGAGTACTGGGCCAGCAAGGGCGCCCAGATGAGCGACCGCGTGAAGAAGCTGTGGGCGAAGACTCCCCCGGCTGCCGTAACCGCGTAAACCAACTCCTGCGAGCGAGGGCCGACGATGAGCACTGCTGCAAAAGGCGATCCGAAAGTTCTGATTGAGTACCTGGCGAAGGCCCTGGTGGAGTCGCAGGACGAAGTGATCGTGGACGTTGAGCAGGAAGGCGAGACGACGTATGTGAACCTGGAAGTCGCGGAAAGCGACATGGGTCGCATCATCGGACGCCAGGGGCGCACCGCGAAGTCGTTGCGAGCGATCTTGAATGCCGCGGGCGTGCGACACAAGGTGCACTACGAGCTCGACATCCTCGATTAGCCGGGTACTCTCTCGTGAACGAAGAGTTTGTCACCATTGCGCGGGTGCAGAAGACGCAAGGCCGCATTGGCGAAGTCTTCGCGGAGTTGTTCACCGATTTCCCTGAGTTATTCGCGGAACGGCATCAGTTGTTCGTAGCTCCCGAGCGTGGCGAACGCCGCGCGTTGGAACTGGAAGATCACTGGTTCCATAAAGGCGGAGTAGTTTTAAAGTTTCAAGGAATCGAAACCATCAGCGACGCGGAAACCTTGCTTCGCAGTGAAGTGCAGATTCCGAAGCAGGATCGGGCCCCGTTAGAAGAAGGCGCTACATATGTCAGCGACCTGGTGGGCTGCGAGCTCTTTGAGATACGTGGCACGGAAACGCGCAAGGTCGGCGCGGTTGCCGATGTCGACTTCACGGCTGGCGAAGCGCCATTGCTGGTAGTCAAAGGCGATCGCGAATACCTGATTCCCTATGTGGAAGGTTTCGTGAGGTCTTCAGACTTCTCGGCCAAGCGGATCGAGATGGCACTGCCGGAAGGCTTGCTGGATGTCGACGCGCCGCTGTCGAAAGCGGAGCGTGAACGCCAGAAAGCCGAAGCCGATGAAGCCCGAAGCGCCGGCGAAGAGAAACGAAGGAATCGATGAAGATCGATCTGATCACCATCTTTCCCGAGTTCTTTCGCGGGCCACTCGAGCACGGCATCGTGAACCGGGCGCAGAAAGCCGGATTGGTGGAGATTGCCATCCGCGATTTGCGTGAGTTTACGCATGACCGGCACCGCACGGTGGATGATCGTCCGTTCGGAGGCGGTGAAGGCATGGTGCTGAAGCCTGATCCGATTTTCGGGTGCCTTGAGGCGATGCACGTTCCGGCTCGAGGTGAGCGCGAGAACGAACGAGTCCTGGTGCTGTCGCCGCAAGGCAAGCTGTTCGATCAGCGCATGGCGCAGGAGTTCAGCAAACTCGATCGGCTGGTGCTGATCAGCGGACGCTACGAAGGCGTCGACGAGCGTGTGTCGGAGTTCCTCGCCGATGGCGAAGTATCGGTTGGCGACTTCGTGCTAAGCGGCGGCGAACTGGCCGCAGCGATTATCGTGGATGCGGTCGCGCGATTACTGCCCGGCGCTTTAGGCAACGCGGACTCGGCACGGCAGGAGTCGTTCACGGCCGTCGAGAAAGAGTTGGGGGAAGGTCCGGACTCGACGTGCGGTTCCGGCGGGTTGCTGGATTATCCGCATTACACCCGGCCGGCAGAGTTTCGCGGCCATGTGGTTCCCGAGGTTTTACAGAATGGGAACCATGATGAGATTCGGCGTTGGCGACGACAACGCGCGTTGGAAAAGACGTTTAGAAATCGCCCCGATTTGTTGCAAGGGGCTGAGTTAAGCAAGGAAGACCGTAAATTCCTCGCGAGTCTGCGAGAAGAAAAAGTTTAGATTCAGAGAAGGAAGAGATCATGTCGAATTCACAAGTTATCGAGAAGATGCTAGCCAAGACGAAGCGCACCGACCTGCCCGAGTTTGCCCCGGGAGACACGGTTCGCGTGCAGGTTAAAATCAAGGAAGGCGATAAAGAGCGCCTGCAGGCGTTCGAAGGCGTAGTGATCGCCAAGAGCAACGGCCTGCAACCGAGCTTCACCGTCCGCAAGGTGAGCTTCGGACAGGGCGTGGAGCGCATCTTCCCCACCAACTCAAAGGTGATCGACAAGATCGAGATCCTGCGGTCGTCGAAGGTCCGCCGCGCGAAGCTGTATTACCTGCGCGCGTTGAAGGGCAAGGCGGCACGTCTGAAGGAAGTCGACACCCGCGCTAAATAGCGATTCTGTGGGAGCCCCACCCTTGTCGCGGTAGCGACAGGGTGGGGACTGCCCATTTCATAAGTCGCTCACGAAATCCAGGTGTAACGCTCGTCCTGTACGCGCCATTGTCCATCGATTTTGGCCATCAGAACGTACCTCCCGCCGCCACACAGCCAGCGAAGCGGGCGGCATACAATAGCCCAGCACGTCAACTGGGTAAGCACGCCTACACAGCAGAGTCCCTTTCAAGGGACGGCACCCCTCGCGACGAACCACCGTGCCTAGATCAAAAAGAACTGCGACGACGAAAGATGGCAAGCCCATTTCCAAAGCCGCGGCCAAACTTCGTCTCCTCAAAAAACTCAAGTGCACCACGAAGTTTGAAAAACTCGCATGGGCTACCGGCGCAAAATTCGTTGCCGGCGTGGATGAAGTCGGACGCGGTTCGCTCTTCGGCCCAGTGGTGGCTGCTGCGGTCATTCTGGAACCGACCTATCGCATCAAGGGCCTGCGCGATTCCAAGCTCTTGCCGGCGGACAAGCGCGAAGTGCTCGCCCAGCGCATCCGCGAACATTCCATCGCCTGGTCGATTGCGGCCGTGGATGTGGCTCGAATCGACCAACTCAATATCTACTGGGCTTCCAACCTGGCGATGAAGCATGCGGTGCGTGGGCTATCGTGCTGTCCCGACCACCTGTTGATCGACGCAATGCGCCTCGACATCGAATGCGCACAGACCAAGATTATTCATGGCGACGCACTCTCTGCGTCGATTGCCGCGGCTTCGATTATTGCGAAGGTCTATCGAGATGAGTTGGTGCGCGAATGGGCGCCGGTCTTTCCGGAATACGATCTTGCCAGCAACAAAGGGTATAGCGCACCCAAGCACATCAAGGCGCTGCGTGAGATCGGACCTTCTCCCCTGCACCGCCAATCGTTTGCTCCCGTGTGGATGGCATCGGCACCGCAGGATGTGCTGGAGTTCATGCTGGAAGAAACCGCAGAGACGGTAGAACCGGCAGAAATCCTGGACGACGAAGAGTCACCCGAGATCTCAAAATAGATCGACGTTGAATTTCGCCAGGCGCTCACCCTGGTCGGTCAACACATGCATCACAATGCGGTCGGTGATCGGGACGTCTCCAACATCGAAAGAGACTTCGTAGATGCGTTCGTTCGACGGGACATCCAGTGGAATGCCAATGTGTGTGACCTTGGCCGGCTGCACCGTGCGATAGGTCAACGCGTGAAAGACCACCATCTCGAACTTCAGGCCACTGATGAACTCGTCGAAGGTATTCGCGTGAGTTGCGATGGGGATGGGAGCATCGATCAGGTACGACGAGTCGCGTTCGCAGACACTGACGCGAAATCGGACGTGACGGGGATAATTTTCGACCAGTTTGCCGCCTGATGTCTTTAACACATGCCGGTCGCCATCCAGCCATATCTCCTGTCCTTCAAACTCACGATCCTGCGCGGAAGCCATCACAGAAAAGATCTGGTGCGTGCTCTCATGCTCGTAAGTGAAGACTTCGGAACCCAATGGAATTGAGGAGTGATAGCGATGCAGAGGTCGAGGCGCAGCGGGCGCGCCAGGTTTTCCTGAGGCCGCGCAAGGGGAGGAAAGGAACATCCCCATCAACATCGTGGCGAGCACGCCTGGCCCAAGCTGCCACCGATTTCGCATTCTTCAGACTCTCCGTTCGAGTCAATCCCACAGATGCCGAGCACCCGGACGAACGTTGGCAGGTTTTCCACGATATTTCCTGCATCCAACCTTCGAACTACCGAAACGTACTCTGCTGGTCAGTGCTCCTGAAACTCTGAGAGGCTTTGCATGAAACGAATTTTGGTGGTTACCGCGCATCCGGATGACGAGGTCGGGGGCTTCGGGGGCACGCTCCTGAAATATCGCGCCGAGGGTGCGGAGACCTACATCATCTGCCTGACAGCCGGCGAGGCCGCCACCCACCGTGGGCATGCGCAGGATGACGAAGAACTCCGCGAAGTGCGCCGCGCGGAATTCGCTGCCGCTTGTAACGTATTGAAAATCAGCAATGGATGGGTACTGGACTACAAAGACGGCGGCCTGGACCGCGAGAGTTCCTACAAAGTAGTGGGTGACCTCGTAAAGCGGATCCGCGAGATCCGGCCCCACGTGCTACTCACGTTCGGAGGTGAAGGCGGGGCCACCGGACATCCAGACCATTCGGTGACTTCGCAGCTTGCCACCCTGGCGTTTCAATGGGCAGGACGCAGGAATCGGTTTGCGGACCAGTTCTGGACCGAACTGAAAGAGCACCGGGTGCAAAAGCTCTATTACCAGACAAGCAGCCTTCTCATCCCGGATCGTGAGCCGGTAGCACCCGCACCCACGACCTGTGAGATCGACGTGGCGAAATATCTCGAGGAGAAAGTGCGCGCGTTTCGACAACACAGTTCCCAGGAACCCTTGTTCGAACACTTTGAAATGTATTTGCGAAAACGGTCGCAGCACGAATGCTTTCACTTGGCGGCTGCCTATGGTCCGCGGAAGTGCGAGAGTGAGACGGACTTGTTTGGGGGAGTGGAAGAGTAAAGCGAACCGTCGGCCACGGTCCGCTTTTAGTTGAGGAAATACTGCCTGTAGAGCGTATCCCGCTGCTTCGGCATAAACCCGGCGTCGCGGATGATCCTGCGCAGTTCTTCTTCCGTCGTGCAGTTGGTTACACCGGCTGCTTTTACGACATTCTCTTCGATCATCACGGAACCGACGTCGTTACCGCCAAACCGTAATCCCATCTGGCAAACTTTGAGTCCCTGCGTCACCCAACTGGATTGCACGTTGAGGAAGTTGGAAAGATAAAGGCGAGAGATGGCCAGCGTCTTCAAATATTCGACGGCGGTCGCTTCATTCCAGCCGCGACCACCGAGCGCGGTATTGTCGGGTTGGAAAGTCCAGGGAATGAACGCAGTGAACCCGCCAGTCTCTTCCTGTAAGCGGTAGACATGCTCGAGATGGTTAATACGGTGCTCGAGAGTCTCTCCGACACCGAACATCATAGTGGCGGTGGTACGCATGCCGAGTTTGTGGGCGGTGCGATGCACCAGCAACCACTCTTCCGTGCCACACTTCAGGCGCGCGATTTTGTGGCGAACTTCATCGTCAAGAATCTCGGCACCCCCGCCGGGGATGGAGTCGAGCCCCGCATCCCGCAGACGGCGAATCGTATCTTCCACCGAGATGTGGCTGTACTCGGCAATCGCCAGGATCTCTGAAGCTGAAAAACAGTGCAGGTGAATTTGTGGGAAGCGCTGCTTGATGCCGCTCATCATGCGCTCGAAGTAATCGATCTTAAGATCGGGATGCAGGCCGCCCTGCATGAGCACCCCGGTACCACCGAGTTCGACTGTCTCCTGGATCTTCGCGTAGATGGTGTCGAAGTCGAGGATGTAGCCCTCCTTCGCCATCTTCCCTTTCAGTGGGCGATAGAACGCGCAGAAGGTGCAGTACTCGGTGCAGAAGTTGGTGTAATTGATGTTGCGATCGATGATGTAGGTAACGACGCCTTCGGGGTGCAACTTACGGCGTGCGGCATCGGCTTCCATGCCAATACCGATCAGATCATCGGAGCGAAATAGTTCAAGCGCTTGTTCACGGCTGAGCGACATAAGGAGTTGTCGCTATTTTACCGTAGGCTTACGCCGAAGTGGGAACCGGCGCTTCGCTGGCTGCCGCCATGACCTGGTTAGCCCAACTGGAAGCCTCGCCGCGGGCGGCAAAAACTTGCTCGGGAGAGAGTCGCAGCCGGTCTGCCAATTCTCGCAGGATTTTCCACTGTCCGCGCTCATAGGCGACCGTGAGATCCAGCACCATGCGAAGCGCACCTGGTTGGCCCCATAACGCCTTGTCGACCGGACTCGGCAAGTGGACGACTGAAAGCATCGCGCTGAGCGGCATGTTGACGATCATGGGCATCAGGGAGAAAAGACCGGTCATGAACCCATGTTCGGGGAACTCAGGTGAGAGTAACTCGCAGAGTCGTGCACGCAACATGGACATGAAGACGATCTCGCTCGGCTGGCCGTCGGAAGAGGCCACCGCAGCCATGAGCGTCAGCATGCGTCGCAGATCCTGGTCGCCGAGCAACGCCATGGCGTGACGAATGGAGGTAACGGTTGGCAAGCCGAAGAACGCGGCGGAATTCAGATATCGCAGCAGGCGGTAACAGAACGAGGGTTGCGCCTTGACGATTTCCTCCAACTTTCGGAGATCCAGCATCGGTCGGCGGAGTTCCTGGAGCAGTTGCAGGCAGGCGAGTTTCAAGGCAGGTATATCGGTGGTCATTTCGTTGACAGGATGGAGATAATATTCGCCCTGGAAGAAACGAAAGCCGGCCTGTGCGGCAACCGACCGCTGCTCGCGGGTGGCGATCCCTCTAGCGATCGTGCGCAGCCGACTGTTGACCGCCAGAACATGTCTTCGAACTTCCGGACGGCATGCGTCAGGGTTGATCCCGACCATCTCCGTCAATCCGAAGTACTGCTCCATTCCCGCGTCAGGCTGAAAATCTGCCAATTCGAAACTGTAGCCTCGCTTCCGCAGTGCAACCATGACGGGCAATAACCTGATCGCATCTGTCTCGCACGGATTCACGGCAAGGATGGTTCGGGCGGGCGGAAGTTGGGTCAGAGTTTCGCTCGTGAGCAGAGGCAAGCCGCATAAGACGATCGCCTTTGACCGCGGAGGAATCCGTTGCAGCGCAGCCGCAATCGTTGCCACGTTCGCGGCTGCGTCGAAATCTTCATCCGCGAGCTTCTCGATCGCGAGTTCGTAGTATTGCACTACGTCGTGATCGTCGAAGACCGGCTGCCGCACGACAAATTGCATACTGCCTCTGCACCTTACATCGGCCGGCGAGTCGAAGACTTAAGGGCGCGCCCCTGTGCTCTGCATCACTTTTTCTGCATCTTCATCGTGAAATAATGAGTCGGAGTCCTAGAGGGCATTATGTTTACCGGAATCGTGGAAGAGATCGGGCAAGTTGCAAAAATCGAAATCAAAGGCGAGAACCGGCGGATTACCATCACCGCCGACAAAACTCCAAAACAGTTGAAGACCGGTGACAGTGTGGCCTGCAGTGGCGTCTGCCTCACCGCCCTCGATATCACGCCAACGTCGTTCTGTGCCGACCTCGCACCGGAAACATGGGTGCGCACTTCCCTCTCGCGCATTACCGAAGGCGCGCTGATTAATCTCGAGCTGCCGCTGCGCTTCGACGCACGCATGGGTGGGCACATCGTGCAGGGTCATGTGGATGGGGTGGGCAAACTCATCGAGTTCGAACGTATCCCGAACTCTGACGACTATTGGCTGCACATCGAAGTAACGCCGGAGCTGGAAAAATACCTCGTCTATAAGGGTTCGATTGCCATCGAGGGCATTAGCCTGACGGTAGCGAAACTCGAAGGTCTTCGCTGCACGATTGCGATCATTCCGCACACCGTGGAGATGACGAACTTGAAATCTTTGAAGCCCGGTGACCCGGTGAATATCGAAACCGACATCGTGGCCAAGTATCTGGAGAAGTGGATGCGGAAAGATCAACCCTTAAAGGAAAACTTGAACCTCGAAGCGCTTACAGTGAAAGGCTTCTAGCAGCTATCACAGGTCTCCAGGAAGGGCGCGTCGCAGGTCGGTTTTGCCGAAGCTGGTGAAATCCGTGGAATCCAGTTCAAGGAATTCCTGCACGATCTCTTCCTTGGAGTTCTCCATCTCTTTGGGAGTGCCGTAAAACACCACCCGACCCTCGTGGAGAAAGATCAGCTTATCGGCCAATTTCTGCGCCAACGCCATGTCATGAGTCACCACGACACTCGTGAGTTTCAGCTGATACTTCAACTTTTGGATTAAGTCTCCGAGAAGGTGCGCCATCATCGGATCGACCATCGTGGTGGGCTCATCATAGAGGATGCACTCGGGCTCCGCCGACAAGGCGCGAGCGATCGCCACCGACCGACGCATACCGGTGGAAAGCTCGGCCGGAAGCAAGTCGCGCATGTGACCCACGCCAACCATTTCCAGCAGTCCGTCGACAATCTGGAAGATCTGTGCTTCGTCGAGACCTCCGCGTTCGCGCAGGGGGAAGGCTACATTTTCGCCGACGGTCAGCGAGTCAAAGAGCGCTCCGCTTTGAAAGACCATGGTGACCTTCTTGCGGATGCGTTCCATGTCTTTCTCGCCGTAATCGGTAATGTCTTCGTAAGCGACCCAGATACGACCGGCATCTGGTTTCAAGAAGCCCATGATGTTATGGAGCGAAACGGATTTGCCGACGCCGCTGCGTCCAAGGATGCACATGGTTTCGCCCGAGCGTACTCTCCAGCTCACGTCACGCAGGACGTGTTTGTCGCCGAAAGATTTACTCACGTGATCGAACTCGAGGTAGGGCTTGTCGTCCCGGCTCTCTTCCGACCGACGAGCGGTCTCGGCCTCAGGGGTTGAGTTATTCACCACCACGGTTTCGATCGTGTCGCTCATGCGCGGGTGGCCTCTTGCACCCGTGAGAATTCTTCCGGAGTGTTCAGGTTAGCAAACATCGCGGGGTCGAATCCGGCGGCGCGCATTTCGTCTTCTTCCACATATTCCACGCGAACCAGGGTGTAGGCTTCCGTCACTTTGTAGCGCTCACGTTTCAGTTGTTGTTCGGCGACCGCACGGAAGGGGCGACGATATACCGCGCAAGTTCCCTGCACTCCTCCAGCGGCATTAGGAACGGTCACGAGGGCATCCGGTTTGGCGGTCGCGCGCTGCAGCAGGTAGCGCAGGAAATCCACCGTGACCATCGGAGTGTCGACCGACAGAATGATATTCAACTCACGGTCACTGGCGCCGAGCGCGGCATGGATTCCGCCGAGCGGACCACAATGCGGAAACTCGTCCTCCACGACTTCGGATCCAAAATCCGAATAGCGGTCGCCGGCGGCGACGACTTTCACGCTGTCGCTCAGTTCATGGGCGATCGATAGCGCATGTTCGAGTAGAGTTTTCCCGTTGAGGGTTAGAAGGGCTTTGTCCGTGCCCATGCGGGTGCTGCGGCCTCCCGCCAGAATGAATACACCAACGCTGCTCACGCCAGTCATGATACACGGCAACATCGCGAGAAGCCGGAGTTCCACAGGACTTGCAGGAACATCCGTTTTTAGTTGGCGCGGGAGGGTTCGCCGGTAGCTGCTCCGGGAACTCCACACTTGATTTCCATACCTACGATACGTCCGGCGATGTCTAGATCGAGCGCGCCCAGGGCTTTGACGACGGCGTCGCCATTCTGGCCGGGTACCGCAACGAAAATCTGGTCGTTCACTTTACCGATCGTCTGATCGCGTTGAAGGAAAGACAGCGCCTGCGGACCGCGGCACGGTTTGGGAAGAGTGAAGCTGACGTCCGCTAGTTCGCCGGTTTCGGTGAGCGAAACTGCAACTTCCAGGGGAACGCGCTGCTTCACTTCATCGGCCTGAAGTTCCCAATGAGGATTGAAGAAGACGTAGTACAGATACCCTGATTCGGGATCGTATTCGGTTCGTTCCACGCGCAGCGCCATGTTCGGCCTCTAACCCAAGTCGAGATTGTAATGCCTGGTGTCAATCGTTGCACGTTACCCTGGAAACGTTCCATCCCTATGAACCGCAAGTTCCCTATTGCGAATGGGCCATTCGGCGAACGGCTCGCGCGTTTCGGCTACGCCGTGCCTCTGTTATAGTGGCTCACGTCTCGAACCGCGCATGGAACTGATCTCGCCAACCGAATTTGCGAAAGAGAAAATCCTCGCCGTCCAGGATTATGCGCTGTTGGCAGGACGATCGCTCGCCAACCTGTTCGCCCATCCACGTTACCTCGCTGACACGCTGCAGCAGGCGGATCTGATCGGCGTGGGTTCGCTGCCCATCGTTGTGCTGGCCGGTTTCTTTACCGGAGCAGCGCTGGCGCTGAATACCTCTTCCACGTTGCAGCAGTTCGGCTCTGTCTCGCTCACCGGGCAACTCGTATCACTCTCGATGGTGCGCGAACTTGGCCCGGTCTTGACGGGCTTGATGGTCGCCGGACGGAACTCCAGCGGCATGGCCAGCGAACTCGGTTCCATGAAAGTGACCGAGCAGATTGACGCGATGCGCGCTCTCGGCACCGACCCTTCGAAGAAACTCGTGACGCCGCGCGTGATCTCGTCGGTGATCATGCTGTTCTTCCTTTGCATCATCTCCGACTTGTGCGGACTGGCCGGTGGCTTCGTCATGTCGTGGCTGTTCCTCGGGCTCGACGCGAATCAATACTGGACGACTGCCTATCAGACGCTGGTCTTTCAGGATGTAATGATGGGATTGAGCAAGCCGGTCGTGTTCGGCTTCTTCATCGCTACGGTCGGTTGCTACTACGGCATGTCGGCCACCGGCGGCACCCAGGGTGTAGGCCGCGCGACGACGCAGGCGGTGGTCACCGCATCGGTCCTGATCATTGCCTCCGATCTGTTTATCACGCGGTTCCTCATGGTCGCGTTGAGATAGGCGCATGAGCGATTCCACGAACCTTACCTCCCTCCCAGAATCCTTGGCAGCCGACGGCGATAAGATCGCTGTAGCGTTCGAGCACGTGAGCATCGCGTTTGAAGAGAACAAGGTGCTCGACGATGTTTCGTTCACCCTCAAACGCGGAGAGACGAAGGTCATCCTCGGCGTCGCCGGTACCGGCAAAACGCTCATCCTGAAACTGGCTCTTGGACTGGAGTGCCCCGACAGCGGACGCATCTTTGTGCTCGGCCACGAAGTAAGCAGCATGAAGGAGCGGGATCTCTTCGACATCCGGCGCCAGGTCGGCATGGTCTTCCAGGAGAGCGCTCTCTTTGATTCGCTGACGGTTCGCGACAACGTCGCTTATCCGCTCAAAGAGCAAGGGGGTATTCCGCCGGAAGAGATCGAGAAGCGGGTGAGCGAAGCGCTACGGTTCGTCGAACTGGAACATACTTTGGATTTATTTCCGTCAGAACTTTCCGGCGGCATGCGGCGGCGCGTCGCCATCGCCCGCGGCATGATCACTCACCCGGAAGTGATTCTCTACGACTCACCCACCGGCGGACTCGATCCGGTGACATCCACGACCATCGTGGAGTTGATCGTGAAAGGTCGCGATGTCTACAAGACGAGTTCCATTGTTGTCACCCACCGCCTGCAGGATGCATTCGTGATGGCCACCCACTACTTCGACCGGGAAGCGAACGCGATGAAGCCGTTGAAGTCAGGATCGACCCGCGATGTCCACACCCGCTTCCTCATCCTCCGCGAAACCAAAGTCATCTTCGAAGGAACGGCCGCCGAGCTGATGGCCTCTCAGGATGAGTATCTCAAGGAATATCTGTCGTAAGCCTGCTAACTCCCGCGCTCTCGTGGTGTCTCTAGATAGAATGGTTCAGCGGATCATGAAGTCCCTCCTCGGTACCGTATTCCTTCTTCTGTTCACGATCCCGGTGTTCTCCCAGCAGGCGGCGGTGCAGCAGGCCGCAAAAAGCAGTTCCCTGGCGGGCACGCTGGTAAAGGATGGCAGCGGTGAACCGATCCGCGGTGCGGAAGTCTCTCTCTCGCGCATCAACAACCCTGCATCCCGGCTGAACACCGACGACAGCGCGACCGACCAGATCGCCGCCGTAACAGATGCGAACGGGCAGTTCCGGTTTCCCAGCCTGGTCGCAGGCGAATACTCGCTGACCATTCACAAGAATGGCTTCCACGGATTCCGCGGGCCTAATAGCAGGACGTGGCAAGAGTTTCTCAGCGTTACCTTGGCAGCCGGGCAATCGATCACCGATCTAGCACTCACCATGCAGCCGGGTGCGGTCATTTCGGGCAAAGTGATCGACGAGGGTGGCGAACCGATGGCCCTCGCCCAAGTCAACGCGCTCAAATGGGTTTACGCCAACCACCATCGCCAGTTGCGGCCGATCAGCAATGCCACTACCGACGACCAGGGCAATTACCGGCTATTCGCGCTTGAACCTGGCCGTTACGTGCTGCGCGCGAATGTTAGCGGTGAGGGCAGCCCAGCAAAGATGCACTATGCCCCTACCTACTTCCCTGATTCGAATTCGCCCACCGAGGCAAGTCCCATCGTGCTGCGGCCCGGCGATCAGTCTTCCGCAGACTTCCGCATGACCCGCGTCCATGCAGCAAAAATCTCCGGACACGTAAGTGGTTCGAGTCCGGGCAGTCAAATCCAGATTTACTTGCGCAAATCGCAGGATGAGGGCGTGGTCGTAGCTCGT
>PLWX01000077.1 GCA_003151155.1 Acidobacteriaceae bacterium | reverse complement strand
GCGGTGTAACGCTCGGCAAAATCGACGAATTGATGCTTTTGCATTCACACCGCCTTGCTGTCGTAGATCAGCAGGGTCGCGCCCGCGGATGCGAAGTTCGACAAGTCGGCCGCAGCCGCTTGCCCTTCGGGAGATGCAAGCGCCGCGTTGAGTTCAGCCAATGAGTCGAAGGTCAAGATGGCGATCAGATGCGGCGCGATCCCTGCCAGGGCCTGCACCGGACTGCCGCTGATCACAAAGGAACGCAGACCGGGGATCTTTTGGGCCAGCGGAATATGTGTCTGGTGATAGTAGCTATCGAAGGCGGCGGGGTCCGCCGGAGTGTGGTAGAGAACCAGCAATTGGGCCATAGACATGGCATTTTACCTATTCGCCGAGCCGGCCGCTATCTTCAGACCGCTGGTTCTGTTCCCATCCAGAATCATTCGAGCCTGGTGCGAAGCAAGAGTTCCTGGATTATGGAAACACGGACATGATCCCGATGCCGCCACCCCACGCGCTGTCAGCATCCGCTCCATTTTGGCGTCGACGCCCCGCCCCGGCGGTGGCAGGGAGTCCTATCCTTCAATGACATTGTGGACAGGATGAACCTTGGGTTCGACAGGCGTCACTCCCGCATTCTTGAGCGCCGGTATCAACGTTTTGCCAAATTCAGCAAGCAACTCCGCCGACGCCCAAACATCTGTCACCATAAAACTTCCGTCTTCTTGGCGGGAGGCAATATGGTACAAGCGCCCCTTTGGTTTTCCCTGGCCGGCGGCCTCCAAGTCCCTAATGACCCGGTTGTATTTCTCAGCATCCATTGATGGCATGCTGAACACTGTGAGGATTGACACGGTTCTCTCCTTTTGTCGGATGTGAAGTTTAGAATCTCTTGTTCGCACATCGTACCCTTCTGCCGCCCTCGACACAAAGAATGTGCCACAAGAGCAGGTCCCTGCGAGATCGGCGGTGTTCCGATGGACGGGCAGCTCTTACCTAATCCGGGTAAGGTAATGTTTGCCGACCAACCGCCCGGAACAATCCACGCGGAACAAGCGAGGGCCCATCTGTTCGGAGAACAAGTAAGGTCGCGGTGTCCTGTTGACGGCGACCAGGAAGGTCAAGCGCAAGGCTCAGACGGAGCACACGGTTGATGAATTGACGAAAATCTGAACTGCAACTTCATCGGCAATTCTCGGGTGCTGGCAATGGTTGCTTCACGGACTTCAGGGGAGTCCTGCGTGCGGGACCTGGACTCTGGTCATCAGAATCGATGCACGATGATTCTGAGACGCCTCGGCCTCGTCGAAAGTGGGCGCGGCACACGCGAACAACGTGCGGCCGTCTTCACCTCCCAGCATGCAGGCAAACACGCTCACGCCATCTGTCTTGAGTTCCTCCAGGATGGTGCCACCCTCGGCGACACGGATCAAGCGGTTATGAAAAACATCGGCAACCCATATCGCGCCTTCCCCGTCGAGACAGATCCCATCGGGCACAACAGCGGCTTGCTGAAGAATTTCGGGTACATCGGTGGATGTTGGAGGACTGCCGAAGGTGGCCCAGCTTCGGCGCTCACTCAAAGAGTCGCCGGTGACCGTGAAGGCACTGAGCCGATTCATCATGGTTTCGGCCACGATGAGAGTGCGATGATCCGGCGTTAAGACCATTCCATTGGGGAAGCCGAGCTGGTCGGCCGCTACGCGGGTCGCGCCGTCCGGCGAAACGCAGATTAGCACTGTGGTGCAGGCTTGTGCACCACCCATGAGATCGAAACCAAAATTGCCGGTCCAGGCCCGCCCCTCGTCATCGACCAGCATGTCATTCAGTTGCCAAGGCACCAGAGCAGACAAATCTGCATGCTCCACGAGGGAACCATCCAGTTGGCGCCGCAGAATCCTGCGGTCGAGCATGGAGGTGATCAACAACTGACCATCAGGAAGGAAGCCCAGCCCGCAAGGTAATCCGTCCGTGCGTGCAAATGTTTCTGACGTGCCGTCCATTGCCACAGCAAGCACACGTTGTGTATAGCGGTCGGAAACATAGAGCCGTCCATCTCTCCATCGCGGGCACTCGGTGAAGGACAAGCCACCAATAAGGGTCTTAAACTCCGACATGAGTTGCCCCGTTGATCCGCGAATTTTCCGCTGGTAGGAAGATTAGCATCGCCCGAGGAATTCTAGCGCCTGAATCACGGGCAACCCTGAAGCAATCCCAAGGTAAGGTTAGCCGACCATCCGGGAACGGGCGGGCTCGATTACTGATTATAAGCGCGTTTCTCGTTACTGATGCAGCAGCACTGCGGATAGGTTCCGAGTTGCCCGTCAACCGGGAGCAATCGCGATCACTTCCCATAAGCCGACTTCACAGGACTAATCTCGCCGTGGAAGCCGGATAGCTTTCGGTTAGCCGACAATCCGAGTTGTCGTGGGGCGGTCGAATCGGAATGCATACCTCAGCCTCCCAAGCGCCCAGGTAAAACCGCCCTCGCCGTTCGCGTCCCAGAACATCCTGGCGAAGTGGCCCCGATATCGAACTGATCGCCCCGAACCGGCAGCGTAGAAACCAAACCCAGGATGGACGGAAACTGCGCCGCTACGGTCGGCGTTGGAAAGTGGAACGGCTCTTCGCTTGGCTGCACAATTTTTGCCGGCTGGTCACTCGCTGGGAGTACCACATCGAAAACTTCCTCGGCTTCGTTCACCTTGGTTGTCTCAAACTGCTGCTCC
>PLWX01000026.1 GCA_003151155.1 Acidobacteriaceae bacterium | reverse complement strand
TGATCACGGGACCTCTGTGGGCCCGGCCGGTATGGGGCATCTGGTGGACGTGGGATGCGCGCCTCACCACTACCTTTGTGCTGTGGCTGATTTACGCCAGCTACCTGATCCTGCGGAAATTTGCGACTGGCGGACAGGGCGCAGTCCTGGGTGCTGCATTGTCGATCTTCGGATTTGCCGACGTACCGATCGTCTATTTCTCAATCCGGATTTTCCGCACGCAGCATCCGCAACCCGTTATCGCGGGTGGGGAAAATTCAGGACTTGAAATCCATATGCTCTATGCTTTCCTTTGGAACCTGCTGGCGTTTACTATTCTTGGCTTGGTGATTGTCTGGGCGCGCTATCTCGTGCAGCGGGTCGACCAGGCTGTCGAAGAGGCGCATAAAGCTGCCGCTCTTCGCGAAAGCGCAGCCGGAGGAGCGGCATGAACGCAGTCGCCTTCATGCATGCTGCCTACGTTGTCGTGTGGGTGGTGCTCGGCGGGTATCTGGCGGACCTTCTTGCGCGTTACGTGAAACTCAAGAAGGAACTCAAAGATCTTACAAAGTGAGTACTGCAACGGCCCAAGAATCTAAAGCACCATCCGCTGGCGTTCTTCCGCTAATCGCGATCGCAAACCTGATCGTGTGCCTTGCGTTCGTCGCGTTCTCACTTCCGTTTTTTTGGAAGCAGCTTCATATCCTCCATAGCTGGCCGGCGGTGGATTCCCAGGTGATTCGTGCTGAAGTTGTTCCCGCACGTAGCGAAGTGGCTTCTGACGGACAGAAATACTATGACTCCGACGTGCAATTTCTTTTCACCGTGAACGGCACGCCGCACGTGGCAGAGATCTTTTCTCATCGCAGCCCGAAGATTGAAAAGGTTCGATACGAGACCGACAAGTTTCCCGTCGGGAGCCATCGTGGGCTTCGCTATAATCCTGCTAACCTCACCGACGTTCGTGTCGGCGCCGGCTATAACCGACGGTTCTTCTTCGCCCCGCTACTCATTACGGGATTCGGTTTGATCTTTGGGATTTTCGCCGCGGTGTTTGCAGCCATGACGCACGGTAGCAAGAAACAACAAAGCGCTTAGTTCTTCGCGTCGAGCATCCGTATCCGAACCCGAGCCGGGGAAGCGTTTCCGAACTAGGACCAGTTCCGCACGCTCGCCACAAATATTTCCTGCAACTCCGGACAATCCCTCCGTTCTGGTGTCTAAGAGCACACGGAGGCAGAGATGCGCAAACTCGTTCTGGTTCTTCTCCTGGCGGTGGCAGCGTTTGGTCAGTCCTCTCTCAAGTCCACGGTTTCTGTGGCGGATCGCGGCACGGAAGCCACGCGCCTGCCGGTGCGTCGCGTGGTTCTGTTCAAGAACGGCGTCGGCTACTTTGAGCATCTCGGCTCGGTTAGCGGGGCGCAAAACGTGAGCATCGATTTCACCACCTCGCAACTCAACGACGTGTTGAAGTCCTTGACGGTCATCGATCTGGGTAAGGGGAGAATCGCCGGGGTGAACTATACCTCGGTCGAGCCGCTTGATCGCCAGTTGGGATCGCTGCGCATGGGACTGGCAGAAGACATCACGAGCGGTCAATTCCTGGCTGCGCTCAAGGGAGCCCACGTCGAAGTGCATAGCGGCGGGTCAACCGTGACTGGCCGTGTTCTCAGTGTCGAGTCGCGCGAGGTGAAACGCGCTAAGAATGCTGACGACGGCTCGATGAAAGTCGATTACCTATCGGTGATCACCGATGGCGGGGAGTTGCGGCAGTTCGAGATGACACCCCTTCTCGGTGTGCGGCTGCTTGAGGGCGACATGCGTGAAGACGTGAGCCGCTACCTCTCGGTGCTGGCATCGGGCCGGGAGCAGGATCTTCGCCGCATGGTGATTAACAGCACCGGCCAAGGCGCACGACAGTTGCAGGTGAGTTACATCAGCGAAGTGCCGGTCTGGAAAAGTACCTATCGACTCGTGCTGCCAAAGGCTGGTGAGAAGCCCTTTATTCAGGGGTGGGCTATTGTCGACAACACCGTTGGGGAAGATTGGAAGGACATCGAACTCTCGCTGGTGGCAGGCGCACCGCAGTCGTTCGTACAGGAACTGTCGAAGCCGACTTATGCACGGCGTCCTGTGGTAGCGCTGCCGGAGACGGCGATGCTGCAACCGCAGACGCATGAAGCGGCGATGAATCAAAATATTGCCGCCACCAGCGAGACCGTGGAAGTGACCGCCGAAGCCGGGGCAGTGCCGGTGACAAAAGGGAAGCAATCTGACGTTCTGCAACAGTATGCGAAGTTGGGCGCGCCACCACCGCCGGCCGCTTACGGCGTTAGCGCTGGAGCAGGCGGAGGCGTGGCCGGAGGGGTCTACCGAACCACCAGAACGACCGAGGCGATGGCGTCCCAGGGCGCCGTTGCTTATGGCAACGACATCGGTGACATGTTCGAGTACAAGCTCAAGGACCATGTCACCATCCGCAAAAACCAGTCCGCGTTAGTGCCGATCATTCAGGAAGTGGTGACCGCCGAAAAAGTCACGCTGTGGAACGAGCAGGAGCCGCGGCCGCTACGCGCGGTGTGGCTGAAGAACACCAGCACCGAAACTCTGGATGCCGGAACGTTCAACGTCCTGGAAGACGACACCTTTGCCGGAGAGGGCATCATGGATCCCATCAAGCCCGGAGAGAGGCGGTTGCTGTCGTACGCGGTTGACCAGGGGATTACCGTCGAAGCGAGAAATGAGAGCGGCAGCGAGCAGGTGACCCAGATCATCATCAAAGATGGCACCATGTGGCACATGCGCGAGGTTCGCAGCCACAAAACCTATGTGATCCGAAACGCGAATACCGACGCGCGCGACGTGGTGATTGAGCACGCCATCCAGCCGAACTGGAAACTCACCAGCGAAGTAAAACCGGACGAGACCACTCCGACACACAGGCGGTTCAAGGTCCATATCGATCCGAAACAGACGGCCAAACTGCGCGTGGAAGAATCGTATCCCGTTTCCTCCACCTACGCTTTGACCAGCCTGCGCGATGACGATGTGGAAGTCTTCCTTCGAGCTCGAACGATCTCGCCAGAAGTCGAAAAAGCGTTGCGCCTGGTGCTTGCGAAGAAGACCGCAGTGTCTACGATCGACCGCCAGATCCAGTCCCGCGAAGACCAGCAGAAGAACATTGCTGAGGACCAGGCCAGACTGCGTGAAAATCTGAAAGCATTGAAGGGAAGCGCCGAGGAACGTGAACTGGTACAGCGCTACACGCACCAGTTGAATGCCCAGGAAGATACCCTGGATCGAGTGAAGAAGGAGTTATCTGACTTGCATGCGCAGCGGGAAGTGGCGAACGCCGATCTGAAGAAAACCATCGACGATATGAGCTTAAACGTGGTGCTCTAGCAAGTAAGCAAAGCTATCCGTTCTCGCGCGGAATCTTGCTCAGGAACGTTGACATCATGAGCGCAGCCCAACCCGGGTGGGCACTCTCGAGGTGTTGCGTCTTCGCCGTCGCGTTGACCATGGACTCATGGCAGATCGGGCAGCTGATCGTTTCGGGGGGCCGGAACGAACTCGCGGTAAGCATCGAGACCGGAATGATGTTCAGCATGACGAGAGGGTACAGCTAGGCTCTGTGCCCCAAAATCCCACCATCGTCACAGAAGCTCCCTCTTTTGTGACAGAGTGCAAATTGCTGATTCTTTAACAACTTGCAGTTTTGCAACGGATCGTGATTTGTGCGCGATGGACAGACGCATGTGACGTACGACACAGCATGATGTTTCCCGTCCTCCTATGATGCCCTCAGATGGAGCTGGCAGTGTACTGGCCCGTCGTTCGTGACTTCCGTTGGAGGCAAGCGATGTTTGAAGCCGAAATTGAAATGGAAAAAAGGTCCAGTTCTTTTGGGCCAGTGCTGTTCATTGCCGTACTGGTGCTTGCGATCGC
>PLWX01000079.1 GCA_003151155.1 Acidobacteriaceae bacterium | reverse complement strand
TTCGCACGAGACCGCTTCCTCCGCCAGCAAGTCCTTGTTCTCCATTCGCTTATGAGGTCAATGCGAACTCCCCCGCAATCGTGCGGGCTTTCGCGCCTCTGCTAGGCTGAACTCGGACCAGAGAGCTACTCGCGTCAGCCGGGTAGACTCCCGACTGGCTGACGGTTACCGACGAGCTTCCAGCCTCATAACCCCAATCGAAAGACACTACGCAAATGTTCGGGTCGTGTCTGTCCAATGCGGCTCACTTTTTCGGCAGAGACTTTCCCGGTTGGCCCACTGGCCCGTTTGTTTGCCCTCTTTCCCAAGTTTTCTTCGATTCTGAGCAGTATTGACCATTAAGGGAAGTGCTGAGCGCCTATACAGGTAGAGGCAACGACGCAGGCGTTTTAAAGCGATCCGACCGCAAGAGTTGGTCCTAACACTCCACGTCGCATTCATTCATCTCCTTCAGACGTGAACGCCGCATCAGCTGCGGCCTTTCGGCGTTGTAGAAAATCCGGAGCATGGTGGCAAGCCAACCAGTCGGGCGGCGGACCCGAACGGTTCAGGAATACGAACTCACTGTCATGCAAGCCTCGTGACATCGGATTGTGAATCAATTCTCGAAGCTCGGGCCCGAGCCCGGAGGTTAGAAATGGCAACATCAGTCCACAAAACCTCCAGCGGTAGCCCGGAGGAGCGACTCGTGGAGCTTCACGAGAAGCGCGAGAAAATTAAGCAGGGCGGCGGAATACAACGAATCGAAAAGCAGCACGCGGCGGGTAAGCTCACGGCGCGGGAACGCATAGAACGGCTGGTTGATCGCGGCAGCTTTCAAGAGATCGGGCTTTTTGCCAAACACCGTGCGACCTATTTCGGCATGGCGGACAAAGAACTACCGGCCGACGGCGTTATCACCGGCTGCGCCACGATCGATGGCCGTTTAATACACCTTGCCAGTCAGGATTTCACGGTTGCAGGCGGCGCTGCCGGGGAAGTGCATTGCGCCAAGATCACCGAGATGATGAAGCTTTCCATGAAGACGGGAAGCCCGTTTATCTTCATCAACGACTCCGGTGGTGCGCGCGTGCAGGAAGGTATCGACAGCCTCGCGGGTTATGCCAGCGTTTTCTACAACAACGTGATGCTGTCTGGTACCGTACCGCAGATATCCATCATCTGCGGCCCCTGTGCCGGCGGCGCCGCCTATAGTCCGGCGTTGACTGACTTCATCATTCAGACCCGGCGTGCGCAGATGTTCATCACTGGCCCGCAAGTCATCAAGCAGGTCACCGGCGAGGTCGTAACTGCGGATCAGTTGGGTGGCCCCGCAGCGCAAATGAACCGCTCCGGCGTTGTCCACCTGATCGCCGAGGATGACAACGGTGCTCTTGCCCTCGCCCGCCGACTGCTGAGCTTCTTGCCCTCAAACAACATGGAAGATCCACCACGGCTGCCCTTTGTCGCGACCCTCGAAAGTGATCCGGCGTTAAATGCAGCGCTGCCGACAGAAGTGAAAATGGCCTACGACGTTCGCGGCGTTCTCACACTTTTGGTTGACGATCAAGACTTTTTCGAGATTCAACCTGGGTTCGCCCCGAATGTTGTGATCGGCTTTGGTCGTATCCAGGGACGCAGCGTCGGCATTCTCGCCAACCAGCCGTGCGTGCTCGCCGGTGCACTGGACATTGATGCCTCCGATAAGATGGCCCGATTTATCCGCTTCTGCAATGCCTTCAATATTCCTCTGCTGACTTTCGTCGATGTTCCCGGATTCCTCCCCGGTGTTGAACAGGAATATGGAGGCATCATTCGGCATGGCGCGAAAATTCTCTTTGCCTATTCCGCGGCAACCGTCCCCAAAATAACGGTTGTACTTCGCAAAGCGTACGGCGGAGCTTACATCGGTATGTGTTGCAAAGATCTGGGAGCCGACCGGGTAGTAGCCTGGCCCACGGCTGAAATCGCGGTGATGGGGGCCGAGGGCGCTGCCGAAATCGTTTTCCGCCACGATATCGATGCCGCGGAAGACAAGGTTGAGCGGCGGGACGAACTGATTGAGCTCTATCGCAGCACCTTCGCAAATCCATACGTGGCTGCCGGCCGCCGCCTGGTAGATGACGTGATTGAACCCTCCGAGACCCGCAGATATCTGGCCCGGGCTTTGGAAGCTCTGCACACCAAGCGAGAGCTCCGTCCGGCCAAGAAGCATGGGCTTATCCCCCTTTGAGGCTTGAATGGAGAGAACACGAAGGACTGCTTCCAAAACAAATCGCTCACGAAAGGTCCTCCCCGAGACTCTGTCGCTGATCGCAGCGACCGTGACCGAAGTTATGGGCGCGAAGGTTCGGATTCGCTCTGCGAAGACTCTGCCCGATTCGCAGGCGGTTGGCTCCTGGGCACGGCAAGGACGAGTGGCTGCGCAAACTTCGCATGACGGAGGCCAGGAAAGGACGCCGGCTCGATCCCGAAGTAGCGAGGCCCAAAATACCGGGAGTTCTCCAGAGCTAGGGCCGATCACGCTGCAGATCACGATCGATGACCGACTCTATGAAGTCGAACTAGAGGTTGCCGATGAGGGCTCTTCTCCGCAGGCGCCCGAAGCCGTGACGGCCGCAATTCAGTCGACTGTGCTGGAGAATCCGCCCGAGCCAGGATCATCCCTGGAAGTTGATCCCAAGGAAGCGAAACTCTGCCGCAGCCCCTTGGTTGGAATCGTGGTTCGGGTGCCGGTGGTCCCGGGTCAGCAGTTGCAATTGAATCATGTGTTGGTCGTATTAGAAGCCATGAAGATGGAGACATCGGTAACGGCGACGATCGCGGGAACGCTGAAGTTCGTCAACGTGGTGCCCGGGGACTCGGTGAAGATGAACCAGATCCTGGTCGAATTCGATTGACGGTGCTCTCAGTAAGCGCCACGAAGAAAGCAGGAGGTAGGCAATGCTACTGAAGCCTTTCGTCATCAACTCGCACGGACGCATTGTCTTCCCAGCGAATTTCTTTCCCGAACTGGACTTTTCTGTTTTCAAGACGCTCAAGCAGTTCGCGGCGGTGATCCGGAGAGACTTCGGGGAGAAGGCGCCCACCGACGTGGAGATTGTCGGACGTCTCCAAGCCGGTGAATACAAAACCCGGCATGAGCTTTGCCGGGACCTGGTGTTGAACAGTTTCTGGATGAATCGCTACACGCTGACAATGTATGAAAAGCGCCCCACCCGCTGGGGAGATCTGCCGCGGCACCGGGATGACATTTTCTTGCCGGTGTACAAGTCACGGGATTCGTCTGCGATCGCAACCGCGTTCGAGGTTGGCTACGCTGCGCTGCCCCCTTCGTGGGATGAGAGCATCGAAGACCGAAGCTTCGGCATTCTGTTAAATGTTTTTCGCAACAAGCTCAGCGCCGGAGGCGAACTGCGGCCGATTCGCCCAACTGTCGCCGAAGCGCTCGCCGATCCAGCGCATCTCACCCGGCAACTCCGCAAGTATGATCCCGACTATCTGCGCTATACGTACGACGACGTAATTGATTGCATCCATCCCGTGCCGGAACTCGAGGCATTGATGCGGCAGTGCATGATTCTGCACAATCAGTATCCGTGGGATCCCGCCGCGAGCACTCGAGTCGAAGTCAGCAAGCTGAAGGACGATGATTATGTGGTCGCGTTCCATCCCGTGAATGAGGCGGTGCTCCGTTTCATCCAGCGCGTAAAACACGACGAAGACTTCGGACCTCGAGTTCGACAGGCGCCCAGGCGACGCCCCTATACTCTGGCGTTAAGTCAACCCGTCAAGCCCTATCCACCCGTCGAAGTGACCAAACGGTTCGCAGTCCTCCCGCGGATTGAAGCCATTGCGGTCTACGAGGGCGAGCTGATATGCAGCAATGCGGACCTTATTCGCAACCACGCCTATTGCTGGTCGCGGATGAGTGCGGCGGATATCAGTGAGAAAACCGGTATTGAAGAAAGGCGTTACACCGAATTGCCCCTCGAGGAGATGGCACTGCTTGCGGCAAAAAGCGCGCTCGCGAAATCCGGTCGAAGCCCGGCCGAGATTGGCGCGGTCCTCTTTTGCACGTGCACCAGCACCAAGCTTATTCCGTCGATTGCCACATGGCTTTCAGGTGAGCTCGGATTGTTTCAGACGCACACATCGTGCGACATCGTCGCCGCTTGCGCGGGAATGCCGTACGGTCTGGCCGAGGCAATTCGCTTGCTGCAGGAGATTGAACGGCCGGTGTTGCTGATCTGTGCAGAAAAATTCTCGGACAAGATCGGTACGGTACGAACGTCGCGCATGATTTTCGGCGATGGCGCAGCGGCCGTGGTCTTGGCTCCTGCACCCGAAGGAAGTGCCACGGATATCGAGTTCTATCAGACATATGCCAGCGGGCCGTGGTCTGAGGTGAACTCCATCATCTGGCCCAATCCCGAGTTCGATAACAACATTACGGTGTATGGGCCCGAAGTTAAGGCCCTTGTGACCCGCTACTTAAACCAGATGATGGGCGAACTCGCCGCGCTCCCAAATCCAAATGGCGAAGGGTCGCTCATTGATGCGATCGATTTGGTCGTTCCCCACCAGGCAAACAAGAACATGGTGCTGACATTGGCAAAGGCCGCCGGCATCTCGGATGACAAGATTTATTTCAATATCGAACGGATGGGCAACACCTCCTCCGCGAGCATTCTTATGGCGGTGCATGACGCTGTGCGCGAAGGAAGGGTTGACCGGCCTATGCGAATCTTCGCACCTGCCTTCGGCGCCGGCGCGGTGGGAGGCTACGTCGTTATGCGGGTTGATCCGGCGGTCGTTAGCTGTAATTCCGAAGACTGGAGTTCTGACATGGCAAATGTTGCAGATGAAAATGGAAAGTTCCAAGCTACTTCCCTCATCGGAAGGGTCGCGATGGTCACCGGGGCTTCACGTGGCATCGGACGCGCGATTGCGCTCGAACTCGCACGCCGGGGGGCTCATGTCGCGTTGAACTTCCGGGCGGATGCCAAGCATGCAGACAGCGCTGCCGACGAAATCCGCGAGATCGGTGTAGAGTGCCTTCTTATCCAGGGTGACGTTTCAGAAAAGGGTGAGGCTGTCCGCATGGTCAAAGAAGTGCTCGGCAAGTGGCAGCGTCTCGATATCCTGGTGAATAACGCCGGCATTACCCGCGATCGATCGATGCGCAAGATGACGGACGATGACTGGGGAGACGTGATTAACGTTAACCTGAACGGGACGTTCTACTGCGCCAGCGCAGTGTTGCCCGCGATGATCAACCAGAGGTTCGGGCGAATCATCAACATCGCCTCGGTGGTTGGCCAGATGGGGGCGTTCGGGCAGGCTAACTACTCGGCCAGCAAAGGCGGCATCATTGCGTTTACCAAGACGCTCGCGCTCGAAATGGCGAAGTTCAACATCACCGCCAACGCGATTGCGCCCGGCTTCACTGCTACTGAAATGGTCGAGGCGATTCCGGAAGAGGTTGCCGCTCTGATCAAGGCCAAGATCCCCCTCGCGCGGTTTGCGACTCCCGAAGAGATCGCCAAAGCAGCGGCATTTCTTGCCGCGGATGGGGATTACATCACCGGCCAGGAATTGAATGTGAACGGCGGCTATCACATGTAAATTGGAATCCATCGGATTCCAGTACCGGCGAGAGTACACTTCGCTCTTGCGCGAAGTGTAAAACTGGTCAGAAATCATTCAGAGCGAGGGTCCAGCCAACCACTGATGTGAGGCCATGTATGTTTACTTGCTCCGCTTCCCGCCATGATCCCGATGTGCCCACCTGACATCCGAAAGAGTTCCTTGTCGGCGCTGCTTACCTTTGACATGATCGGCTCAGACTGGCATCCCGGTGTGATGTGATCACCCTCGGCGATCACCGTCAGCAGATTGGCGTGGATACGACTGAGGTCAACTCGTTCGCCGCGGATAACGAGTTCCCCGCGCATTAATTTATCTTTGCGATAAAGATCCACGATGAGTTGGCGAAAAGCTCCTCCCGCCAGTGACACGTTATCGGTGACCCACGTATTCATCGCATGCCAGGATTCCACGATCCGTGGATCATCCAGGTTGTCCCACAACTTCAAGTAGTTGCTGACATAATTTTCGACTGGCTTGAGCGCCTTGGCTCCGTAGTCGATCATTTCTCCAGGCATGTTTCCGAAGGCCGCTAGCACTTTTTCAACGTCGAAATAGCGTTCGTCTGTCCATCGCGCGAACGTCAAGTTCTGCTTGTTGGAAAAGTCCAGAGGTGCGGTCAACAGAATCAGGTTGCGCAAACCTTCCTCGCCACGCAATGAGGCGTAGATCGTGGTAAGGATTGCCCCGATGCACCATCCCAAAAGACTGAACTCCTCGGATCCGGAGATCGTTTTGAGTTTCCGGATCGCCCTGGGCATGTAGTCCAGCGTGTAGTCGTCAAACTTCAGGTTCTTGTCCTCTGGCCCGGGTGCTCCCCAATCGAGCAGGTAGAGGTCGTAACCCTTGTTCAGCATGTACTCGACAAAGCTGTGACCAGGGCGAAGATCAAGTATGTAGGGACGATTCATCAGAGCGAAGACCATCAGGAGAGGAACGGGATGGCGCTTCTCTTTGGAAAGAACGGGGATGTAGCGATAGAGCTTTGCCTTGTTGAGCGTCCAGACCAGTTCCTTAGGCGTTTGGGCTATGGCGGCTCGGGTCGTCATCACCTTGGTGAGCGTCTTCAGCCGATGGGCTGCGTCCGTAAATGGGTCGGTGACAACGTGAGCTTCTATCATCCTATGTCTTCCTTCTCTTCGCCGCCTTGGTCTTCAGGGCTTTCTTCTGGTGTGGAGCTCTAGACGGCTCCCTATGCGCCGGGGCTCTCTGCGGGACTGCCATCGCTAGCGCCTTGTCTAACTTTGCATCCATGTCGTCGAGACGCATCTCGATGTTTGTCATGCGGTCGGCGATCGATATGACATCCGCCCGTGACGGCATCGCCAATTGTTCGAGGGTCTTGAGCATCGCCTTCTCGACGACCTCCCGGAAGGGAATCGAAACCGTGAGATAGGTGTCGAGCATCGCTCCGGACGCCTGGGCGTAGTCTTCGCGATTCACCATATCCACCATCGTCTTGGACCAGGCATCCAGGTAGACGTCACGCATCTCACGCCAGGGTTCCATTGGGTCAATGGGTTTGTTTTCGGTTGCGGCATTAATCATTTGCTGCTCCTTACTAGCTCGACGATACACCCGGAGACAGTCACGAAGACGCTCCATCGGGAATAGACAAACGGCGTCATTCGTGATTGCTCCACAGCCTGCCCACAAGCAGTTAAGCCTTAGAGGCGACGGCGAACGACTTGGACGCAACGTTCAGCATCGACTTCTGAGCCTCTGAGCCTCGATGAGCGTGTCCGTTCCACGCTGCAAAGTGTCAAGAATCGCAGTCGCCGGTCCGGCAGAGGCACCGAGCTGCTTCTTGGTGGTCTCGAAGACGTTCTTGTTCTGCTCTGCGGCAAAGTCCAAAACTTTCTTCTGAGATTCCAGCGACCGCTCAACCGATTTCTGGAATGTGGCGGTCACACTGCCGGCGATCTTCGAGTATGCGTCGACGCGAATCTTGGTAACATCGGCGAACCCGTGCGTCTGCTCGACCGCTAGGTCGATCGCGCTCTTCTGAGTTTCGATCGCAGTTTGGAATGCCTGGCTGGCTGCGTCAAACATAACCGTAGGCGGCATCACAGGAAAGAAGCTGAAGGCTTTCTTCCACGCGCCGATAAAATCCGCGGTCTGTTCGGCGGCGATATCCAGGGACTTCTTTTGCAGTTCCGCCACGCGCTCAACGCTGGTGAGATAAAGTGGCGTGAAAGCGTCTACGAACTCGGGTGCTGCGGCTGGCGTAACCTTCTTGCTTGACTTAGAGGTATTGGGCATGATGTGCTCCTTAGAGAACGTACAAATTGTGTTGCGTTCAATGTTGCATTAATTGCTGCACTGCAACATAACTTCATGCTACGCCTTTCCAGCGGCATGTCAAGGTCATAATGAAAAAACGCTCAACCCCAACGCTCATCATCAAGAAGTATGAGAACCGGCGTCTTTACAACACCTTAACCAGCCAATACATCAACCAGGACCAGGTTGCCCAGTTGGTGCGCGATGGATACGACGTTCGCGTAGTAGATGCGGCGACGGGCGAAGACCTGACCCGCCTGATCTTGGCGCAGATCGTCCTGGACGACGCCAAGACGCCCGATTCCGCATTTCCCATTGAGGTACTGCGCCAGATGATCGTCGCTTCCGGCAAGGCCACACAGGAAGGTACGTTGCGGTATATGAAGGCGATGATGGATATGTATCAAAATGCCTATCGGGCCTTGCCGCCGATGAACCCGTTCGAGTTCATGCAATCGCGATTGGCTCAGGCTGATCCCGGCTCGCCTTCGTCCCCTACGGCCGCAGACGAAGGTCCGAAGCGGCGGGCAGTAGAACCTCCTGCTCCGAGGGGAGCCAGAGCGAAAGATNNCTCGCCGCAAATCTTGACGCACTGCAGCATAAGCGCTAGTGTGGTGACAGGTGCCCGCTGCCGTTCAGGCCACTGATTGACTCGATTCAGACAGAGGCGCTAGTCCAGAAAATATCTGGAGATCAGGAGTACCGATGTCCGCCTTTGAGCAATCATCTGCAAGCGAAGTGTCATCTCAACCGGCCGATAGAATAGCCCTTCAAAATATCTCTCAAATGGTCTCAACCAACCCGATGGACACAACCAGCGTTGGCGTGGAGCGGCGCCCTGCGAGAGAGAGCGGGTTGCGTGGGAAAGTTGTCGTCATCACCGGGGCGGTCGCCGGCATCGGTCGCGCGACGGCGCTGCGCTTCGCCGAGGAAGGCGCGCGCGTTGCCGCATGGGATGTTTCCGACAAGACTGCGCCTGAACTGGAATCTGCAATCAAAAGGTCCGGAGGTGAGTCCGATTTCCAGGTTGTGGACGTGACCAGGACGAGCGATGTAGAGTCCGCCGCGGCTGCTGTGGCCAAGCGCTGGGGCGGCATCGACGTCCTCATCAATAATGCCGGCATTGTGCGCGATGCGCAGTTGGTGAAATGGAAAGGTAGCAGTCCGGAATCCATGATGTCCGACGAAATGTGGGATTCCGTAATCAGTGTCAATTTGAAAGGCGTGTTCCTCACCACCCGTGCGGTTGTTCCTTACCTGATAAAAGCCAACGGCGGAGTGATTCTGTCTTCAGCCTCGGTGGTTGGAATTTTCGGAAATTTCGGACAAACCAATTACGTGGCGTCCAAGGCTGGCGTCATCGGCATGACCCGCACGTGGGCGAGGGAGTTGGGAAAGTACAACATTCGGGTGAATGCTGTGGCTCCTGGATTCATTGCGACCGACATGGTCAAGGCAATGCCGGAGAAAGTCCTGCAAGCCATGGTGACCCGCACTCCGCTCGGACGGGCCGGAACCCCGGAAGATGTCGCCAATACCTATCTCTGGCTTGCATCTGACCAAGCCAGCTTCATCCATGGTGCCGTGATATCCGTTGATGGCGGAGTAGTCATCGGGACCTGATCCGCAATCAGCGTGAGCTAGTGCTTGCGCGCTACTAGACGGGAAACTGTATATCGGTTCCCGCCGGGGCACTGCTTGACGTAAAAAACTTCGACATGATTGTCGCCGGTGCCAGTACCACCCTGAAAACAGTTCACGTGCGGCACCGCTGGGCTGGAAGAGTATTACGTAACATTGATCCTGCCGCGGCATCCCAAATACGGTGACATGATTGAAGTTGGTTCCTGCCCGGAGTGCGATGAGCAGGCTCGCCCGGGAGCCTAGGACCTGGATGGCGGAGCGGCCTTTTGAATACTGATTTCCACGCGGCGATTCTTCTGCCGGCCGGCCGCCGCGGCGTTCGAGGCCACGGGCTTTGTCGCCCCGAATCCCTTGGTTGCAATGCAACCGCTCGGAATTTTTCCTGTCGTGGCTAGCCACTGCTTAACGGCCTCTGCTCGCTGTTCGGAGAGCGTCTGATTGTGCTGCGCGCTGCCCACATTGTCGGTGTGTCCTTCGATCAAGACAGGAAGTCCAGGCTCGCCAAGCAACACTGCGGCCAACTGCTGCAACGACGTCGTGGCTTCCGGCCTTAACGCAGCTTTGCCGCTGTCGAACAAGACTTCGGCACCCAGGCGGATGTGAATCGCGTGGACATCCTCCGTCACATGCAGACGACGCCGGCTCTCGAGCACCTTCTGGTTGAAATCCTGCAGGGTAAAGATCTTCTCCTTGGCTCCTGGTTCCGTAACAAACAGCTGCAGGCCAATCTGCACCGGCGGACCTTGAAAGTACTGAAGCCGGAACGCATGATTGCCTTGCTTCAGAGTCATCTTGCCCGACTTATCCCACATCCCGTGGACGCCATCGTTGTCGATCACGAGAGTGCCGTCCAGAAAAAGCTTCGATCCGTCATCCGAAGACAGACGAAAAGCGTATTTGCCAGTCACTGGTACATAGATCGAGCCCTGGTAATCAAGCGAGAACCACTCGAAACGATCGGTCACGCCGGGGAAACCATCGGTAAAGGAGCGCGACGGAATGTCCCACTTGTCGGTAAACACGGAGCCCGTACTTGGAAGTGATTCGAAGTCTTTCAGTTTGATCAAACCTGCGTTGTCGGGTTTCTGGGGCAGCAAGAAAATCTTTCCCTCCATACTTACATCCATTTTCTGTACGGAGCCGAAAGCGCCGTGCGGCGCCGGGCATCCGACAACCGACGTGGCTGGCGATTGGGCCGCAAGGGGCCGCACCAGAACAAATAGCAAGCACAACGAGAAAATCAGTGTACGCATTTTCGACTCCCTGGAAGAGCACAGCCGAATTTACAAGTCGCTGAACGAAGCGCCCCGAAAAGCGGTCGGCGCTCGTTCTCTAAAGGTTCGGCGGATGAACGTTGTTGTATTCGTAGCGCATCGATTTATGAGACTTTCCCATCGCCCCACCCACATCCATGTCTGTTTCTTGTTTAAGCGGTAAGCCACCGCTCTTGGAAATCCAGATCTGATTGTCGACGCGGAAATCCTCCGTTTCCGTGTGAACGCTGTAGACAGCAACGGCCTCGCCGCGGAGGTAGCGGCAAGTGTTTTTGACCTTCGCGTTCGGATCCTTTTTTTCGTTCATCATGTCCTCAGGCGTGAACTTGCTGCGGATCCACTTTCCCCCCACCTCGATATAGCTCACGCCACCAACGGAGATCATTTCGCTGGATTTCGGTTTATCCCCGTTGTACTGAGCAATCATAGTGATATACAGGTGCGAAGGAACGGCGGCGTACTTCTTCATCGCATCAGTAGTCGGTTGGCAGCCGGCATCAGCTGCACGTGACGTAATCGCATGCATCAGCATTAGAGAGAGAGCAGTGCAAGCCATCAGCAATCGGATTCTCGACATCGATGCCTCGGTAAAAAGTGAGATCAGTTTCAACCTGCTACTTCCCGGCACAGCCATCCGGAATTTGGTCCCGGCGAGTCACGAGGTCCTCGCGTTTGGGCAGGGCGACAATGGTTCCGGTTTGAGGAATTGGCTTGGCATGGAATAGTCCGAGGAAAAAGTTGATGACCTTGGCCACAATTTTGGGCATGCCATAACCAATACCCGCCCCGATCGAGATGTTGAATGTTGCCTGGCGGCAATCAACCCAGGTCGTGGAAGACTGCTTCAGCGCGGTGAGCGTGGTCAGCAGGTCGACGTATGGGCCGGCCGCGAAGCCACCCGTGCCCACGCCGACCAGTAGCCGTTGGTCGAAGCCAAGGACGACAGAGTTGATTCCCACGGATACTCCGCTTACGAGCCCGGCAAAGTTGCTCTTCACTTGGGCAGTCGGTTTGGTAATCGCCCAACCGTTGCCGTGGGTATAGCTGGCCTCTATTGCGCCATCGAAATCTACGGAGCCCGATGCTTTAAGGAGGGAATTGCGTGCGCTGAATCCGGTAACGATGTCGAGGCTCTGGCTGAGTTGTGCGGTAAGGGGAACGAGAGGGGTGCCGAGTGGGACATTGATAATCAGGGGAACGATACCGATTTCTTTGATATTGCCTTGGATCGATTTGAAGTTATCGCCAGTACTGCCATCGATCGAAATCGACACCCCGGCGCCTCCTCGTAGCTGTACGCGGGCGTTCACCCCATTACCACCGATCGAAGCGTCGAAGATGAGTTGCGGGTGATTGAGATGGAAGATGATGGAAATGACGACCGTCACGCCGTCCTTCTCCTGGTACACCTTCAGCCCGATTCCGCCACAATTCCCACATGGCCAAGCCTTGAGGTTGTTGAAATCGAGCGGCTGAAGGTTCGGAAAAGGAACCGGCGGAGGCGCGGGAGGGTTTATTGGCAATCCCCCAGGGTTTGTTGGCACTCCCCTAAGGTTTTGGATTTGCTGGAACGCTGCTTCCGAATCGGAGCCGGGATGATAGGTGGCGCTGCGCAAACGAGGTCCGTTGGACGAAACCGTACGCATCGGCGTCCACACGCCCTGGTCGGAGACCACGTAGTACTTCACCGAACGCTTGTCCTTGTGAGGGTGGTAATTGAACGACGTAGTGCTTGGGTTTTTGATCTCTTGTTGTAGAGCCGGCGAGTTGATTGCCCCGGGAGAATCAGGCATCGCAACCGCGATTGCATTGTTCAGATCAAGCGGCTGGTTGTAGGAGAAGTTGCCCTCTTTGATTAGCTCGTTCAGCTGCACTGGCCCAAGGACGACCGTAACTTTGTTGCCGTCCCGTTGCACGGCGAGGACTTTGCCGGCACAGCGGTCGGTGGCGAACAGGATCTTGCCTTCCTGGATGTCGTTTACCTGCGGAGCATTGGCATCGAAGGTCCACGACATTCCGTCAGAGGCAAACGCGGTGATGGCTTTGTCGCCATGCTCCATCAGGATGATGCCGTCCTGATAGGTCACGCCTGGACCGCGTTTCGGAGCGATGCCATACCGAATTTCGGTCGCTGACAGTTCACTGGGCTTGACCGTGTGACCAACCAGCACCGGCGCGGAACTTCCAGCGAATCCCACCCACGACTTGGGATCTCCGGTGACAGTTTCCTTTTCTTTGTGGCATCCGCCCGCAAAGAGAAGCACGGAAAGGGCGAGCAAGGCACAGCCTCTCAACTGTTTTCGCATCTGCTTCACCTGAGTTGTCCTCGTACTACATCGGATAAAGTTTGTTGGTGGCCATCGGTAGGTCGAATTTGCCGTCGGTTACCGTGATCTGCGGCTTAACATTCGGAGTGTCTGGACTGTTACGGAACTTGCCCGAAAAAGTGCCGGTTACTCGGGTCGCACTGAGCGTGAGAATCGTCACGGAGCCATTGTCGGAGTAATAGGACCCCGAGTGATCCTGACTCAAAATGATGTGTGTGCTGAGATGGACTCGCTCGTTTGCTCCAACCTTGCCGGGCACTTCGATCCGCAGCGAATGTTTGAAATTCTGGTCGTCCGGCGTCTTCGTGTCAAAGAGCCAAAGGCGAAGAGTAGATGCCGAGCCGTCGTCCTTCGGCACCAGATGGGCGACGTTGTTTTGCTGCAGTCCGTCGATAGCGCCACCGGAAACAGCAATGCCGTCGATGACCGCCGAGAACGTAGCGTTGCCGAGTGAAGCTTCTGGCTGCGACTGTGCAGGGTCGCTTTCCCCGATACCACCTGTGCCGGTCTTGTTGGTACAGGCGGTCTGCGCCATGAGCACAAACAAGACGAAGGGAGCAATTTTGCTAAGCTGCAACACTTCATATCCTTCCTTCTTGCGACTGCTTTGAGCAATCGTTTTTTCCAAGATCTAAATCGCATCTGCCAGCTTTTTTGCGAGGGGCTTCACCGCTTCGATCGTGCAGGGGCAAGTGGTGTACATAATCCGAATTAGCTTGTTCCCTTTCCTTACAGTCACCATGGCATTTCCGGCATCGAACGCTTCATCGCCGATGCCGGGAAGATCTTGAGAGCCGGGAAAGCGGCCGAGAATACCTTTGTTCAGCCGCATCTGCTCGTCGGCGGCATTGTCGTCAACACCCACCACGAAGACAGGTACGTTGCCGTTTTCGTCGGACCCGGATTCGTGCTGCTCCGCCTGGCCCGATTTGAAGATCGCGCCCGCAAAATTCTGGATCATGCTTTGCCCTTGAGCGTCCGCGCCTTTGCTAGCGCTGATAGCGGCCATGTGTTTGGCGGTCATGTCGGCGGAGTTCCCGACCGCCAGGTAGGAACAGCTGTTGTTTTCCGACTTGGTGGCCACGATCGCAATGCCGATGGCGCGGCTGACGTCCTCCTTGCTCAGGTAGCGACAGACATCGCCTATGGAATTGCCAGAGGAAGAAGAAGCAGACTTGTTCGCATTGGAATTACCCGGAGCACTCGAAGTCGCGCCGCTTGAAGCAGAGCTGTTAGAACCAGCGCCGCTCGAATCGGAATTGCCCAGCAGCTCTCCCTTGACCTCGTGAACCTTTTGGGTCACCCGGTGTGCGACGTAAAAAACGCCGGCTATCGCTGCGGCTCCAAACAACACGATGACGACGACCGCCGCGATTCCAACCTTCGCTAGAGTGCTCATGCCTTTCGTCTGCACTGGCGGAATGGACTGCGGAGCCGGAGGCGTAGAAGTTGGTGCCACTTGCGTAGGCGCGGACTGCGCAGCGGAAGTCGCCGAGGCTTGAGCCGGTTGCGCTGGCGCGGCGGGGGCAATGGACTGCGATCGGAGAGGATTGCCACACTTTGTGCAAAACGATGAGCCATTCGACGGTGAGCCGCACTTAGTGCAAAAATTCGACATTTCGCCTCACATTTGAGCCTTGCATGTCAGGACGTCGCGTTTCCCGCCTAGTTCACTCCCGACGGAGACTGGACGTTGCTTCTTGAATTTTGGTTATGCGTGACTAGCTCAGGTCCCCGCCTGAGGAAGTTTCCGCATAACCAGCTTCGGTTCCCACGCCCGGATGAAGTGGCGTTCAGCGACCGCCGCGAGCAGGGACTGTGGACGAGAACCTTCCACTGAGCAACAAAACAACCTCTTAAGCGTGCATTAACCGGAAAACACTTACCCAGCAGGCGTTTAGGTCGGTGTCTTAACTGCGCACAACCGAGCTTGGCGTGCTAAACTTCGTGACCCGCATGCGGGAATGGGGCACGGAAGATGGCGAAGTCGGAAGCAAATGCACCCCGATACCGCTTTGGTTCCTACGAACTGGACACGACAGAGGCACGCCTCTATCGCGGACGTAACCGGATACATCTACAGGACCTTCCGTACCGCTTATTAGCCATATTGGTAGAGCGCCAGGGAGAAATCGTCACGCGGGAGGAGTTGCAGCGGCACCTGTGGCCTGCCAACACGTTCGTAGAGTTTGACAACAGCTTGGGAGTCGCGATTCGAAAGGTTCGGGATTCGCTGAATGACGAGGCGGAAGCTCCACGATACGTCGAGACGATCCCGAAGCGCGGCTACCGGTTCTTAGCTGCTGTCACAGTTCTGCCGCCTGCCCAGGTCAAGGAAATTCAGGACCTGCCCGACGATGCAGCCCCGTTTGCTGCAACTACCTCGGCCACGCCGATTTTGCACAGAAACTCCTACCTTTCATATGTCTATGTCGTGGTCGCAACCCTCGCTTTGTTTGCCGCCGGAACACTGCTTTATTTGCATGAGGAGCACAAGCAACCAGCATTGATCGTTACGGCGGCGCCTCGTATACGTGTTCGCAAATCGGTGGCTCTGATGGGTTTCCGGAATTTGCGTGGGCGTGCCGAAGACACTTGGCTATCGGCGGCTTTTGCTGAAATGCTAAGTACGGAACTTGCAGCCGGCGGAGAACTGCGGCTGGTTTCCGGCGAAGACGTCTCCCGAGCCAAAAGCGAGCTGCCTTTGACGGATGAAGACACGTTGGCGAAATCAACGCTCTTAAGGCTGCGGACGGACCCGGGCGCTGACCTCGTGGTGCTTGGCTCCTACACCCCGCTTTCAGGACACGGCGCCGAGCGCATTCGACTCGATTTGCGGGTTCAGGACACCAGTACCGGGGAAACAGAGGCAGAAGACTCCGTGACTGGAGACGAAAACGACCTGTTTCAGATCGTGTCCGAGGCCGGTGCCCGGCTGCGATCGGCCCTGCGCGTCAGCTCTTTAACCCCACAAGGGGCAGCTGCGGTTCGCGTCTCGCTACCCACGAACGGAGCAGCCTTGCGTTGGTACGCGGCGGGCCGGGCCCGCCTCTGGGAATTCGATTTTGCTGGCGCACGGGATTTATTGTTGAAGGCCGTCGCCGCCGAACCTGACTACTCTCCTGCTCACGCTGCGCTATCGGAATCCTGGGAGCACCTCGGATACGGAGCGAAGGCGCTCACGGAAGCCCAGAAGGCGGTGGACCTGTCGCAACAACTCCCGGAAGAGGAGCGCTTCGTCATTCAGGGCCAATATCTTGAGGTATCGCATCAATGGCCGCGGGCCGTCGAAACCTACGCTGTGCTGTTTCGGAGGTTTCCCGACAGCCTCGAATACGGGCTTCGGCTCGCTTCCGCGCAGCGACGCGTGAATTCCTCCGATGCGCTGAAAACGTTGACCGTATTACGAAATTTGCCTCCCCCGATCGGCAATGACCCAAGAATCGACATGGCCGAAGCGTCAACCTTGGTAACCGAGGACATCAACAAGGCCCATACCGCGATCGAAAACGCGATCGCCAAGGGAACCGTCCAGGGTTCACATCTTCTGGTGGCGCGTGCTTATGGAATCATGTGCCAGCTTGCAGCCCCTATGTCCCTCACTGACGCGACCAGCGCGTGTGACAATGCGCGTCAGAGCTACGCCGCGGCAGGAGATCGCAACAACGAGGCGCGCACCTTAAATGATTTCGCGGGCGTCTCCTATCAGCAAGGGGATCTGGTCCGTGCTGAAGCGCTGTGGCGCGAGGCGGCACATGTCTTCCGGCAGGTCGGTGACATCGAAGGTCTGGCGGCTACCGCGAACAATCTGGGAGATGTCTCGCTCCTTGAGGGCGATCTAAGTAATGCAAAGAGATTTCTCCAACAAGCGATTCCAAACTACGAGGCCCTTGACGACAAGGATGGCGTCGCCAGGGTGATGAGCGATCTGGGAGAGGTCCTTCGTCAGGGCGGAGATTTGCGTGCGGCAATGACGCAGTACCAGCGAGCCAAAGCTACGGCCGATGAGGTTAACGATCACGATGTGCAAGCTGATGTGCAATCCGGAATGGGAGATGTGGCACTCTCTCGCGGAGATCTGACAATGGCTCACAACTCGTATCAAACCGCGTTGCAGTTGAGAAGAGCGATTGGAGAGAAGCAAGCCATAGCGGAAACCGAACTAGCGATCGCACGCCTAGCCATAGAAGAAGGTCGGGTTGCCGATGCCGAAGATGCGGCTCGCCGCTGCCGAGATCAGTTCAGGCAGGAACAACAAAAGGACGATGAACTCGACGCGTCTACCGTGCTGATCCATGCATTGCTAGCCCAGCAAAAGATAAGCGAGGCGCAACGAGAATTAGAGCCGGAGCGTGCTTGGGCAGAGAAGAGCCATAACCTCTCGTTGCGCTTGCAGTTTCAGCTTGCCGCGTCACGGGCAGATCTTGCGACGAATCTATTCGACGAGGCGCGCACCTTCCTGAATGGTGTCCTTCGCCAAGCAAAAGCTCACAAGCTTATGCAGCCACAGTACGAAGCGCAACTCGCACTGGCAGAATTAGACAAACTCTCTGGCCACACTGCAATTGCGACGAAAAAATTCACTGCTTTGGAATCCAATGCGCGCGCAATGGGCTACGGGCTGATTGCTGGCAAGGCTTCCGCTGGGCACGCTTAATTAAGATCCCCAAAACTGGACATTTGTACCGAGAAACGTGCGCTGGGCACGAGACTGGCAGGTGAACGATCCGAACGTCGACATTTGATTCAGCACGGTGACATCGAAGGTCTGGCGGCTACCGCGAACAATCTGGGAGATGTCTCGCTCCTTGAGGGCTGGGGGCTTTCGTGCGATTGCGTAAGCGAATCCGAACCGGAGAGACCCCTGCGCTCGCCAGCGCATCGCGAGTCGGTGCCATTCTCTCTGATCGGCGCTTTAACGGTGCGGTTTCGAACCCATTCTTCACCAGAGATAGAACGACAGCGCGCTTGCAATCAGGACAGGAACATCGATCATCTTGAATTCGCTTGATAGCAACCCTCCGTGCGATATTTAGAGCCGTCAAACTTGTACGACTCGGCCAATGTTCGCTACTGCACCCTCAGGAGAATCGAAGATTTGAAGGTTACGCCGTCCGATGCCTGCACCGTCACTCGGTGAGTGCCGGTTGTCATGGCGACCTGCGCGTCCAAAGAAGACGACATTGTCTCGTACACTTTCACCCCATCCAGATAGATCTGCATGTATTTCACGAGCACCGCGTCAGTCGTGCCCGCAATCACCTCAACCGGCGAACTTACCGTCGCACCATTCGCGGGGCTGCAGATGGTGACGGTCTGATTTTGCGGGTTCAGAGTGCACGGCGCAGGTCCACTTCCCGGGCCCACAGCGATATTCACCGTCGCTTTAAAAGTTGCTCCGGTCGTCTCCTGCGCTTGGACAGTAACGCGGTGCGTGCCGTTTGCCATCGTGACACTGGTATCAAGTTGGTTGTTTGCGATTTGGTACACCTTCGCGCCGTCCAGGTAGATTTGCATGTACTTGAGTGGTGCGGAATCCGTCGCTGCCGCTGTCACCTCGACCGGGGATGTCGTGTTTTGGCTGGCTGTAGGAGCGCAGATCGTTATCGTTTGGTTTACTCCATTCCCGGCGCAAAGTGGTGGAGGAGGCGGAACTGCTGGACCGAAGAAGTCGGCCATCGGTGGGGCGTTCTGAGCAGTCCCGGGAGCGCCCGAAATTCCGAGGGCAAGCAGCATCGTCTTCAGAACGCTGGGGTGTTGATAGAACGTTGAGGATTGGAATCCAGGCGTCACCGTCGGACCGATCACAACGGTTGCGACACGCCCTCCGCCACTATTTTCCGGCAGGGCAGGACAGGTTGCCAGCGGGCGGCAATCGCTATCGAGGGATTCGTCGAAGGTAATGATCAAGATCCCGTTACCGCCAGGCTGGAACACTGGCGTAGCAAGCAGGGATGGAAGATTCGCACTCAACCAGGCATCCACGGCCGCGAGATTCGTATTGTGCCCATCGTGGCTGCTGTCAGGGGTGATTAACGCGTAATTCGGCAACTGATTGTTTGCAATATCGGTTGCCAATTGCGTATAGGGAACGATGTTGTTGTTCGTCGTGCTATTTACAACGTCGCTCAAATAGGCAAACGGGTCATGGTTTTTTTCGTAGGGCTCCACCGTTGGTCCGGTGTAGCCTGCGGACGGGATGCTTTCTTCGTAGGCCTTCCACGTCTTTCCCGCCGGCAACAAGTAACGCGTCACGTTATCGACGTCGAACACAGCCTGCGTCGTATCGAGGTTCGTCACCGATGCGCCAGTGGTAAGCCAGAAATAATTGGGGATGGAGTAGTGGCTATTCGCGTCATAGTTCGTCGCGAGACCGTAAGTTTTCATCAGGGAATTCAAGTATGGAGCATTCGTATTCCCCACCACTTGCTCATAACTGTGGTTTTCAAGCATCAAGAGGAACACGTGGTCCGACGCCGGCACCTGTGCCGCGCCCCGTGACGCCAGTACAAAAAGAAAGATTGCTGCTGGAATAAAAGCGCGGATTGCATTCAGCTTGCGTGCTCGCATCAGTGCCCTGTCTCTTTCAGAGTGGATGTGAAACTTTGGCCTACGGTTGGGGATAGCACTCACCATCTCAATTCCGTGGCGATTCGATGCTCGAAGAGGCGGTACGGTTGGAGCTGAATCCAGAATCGGCGAATTCACAGCCGCGGCCAATCCGCACTGGAGAATCGCGCACAGGCAGGTTGATTTCGTAAGTTATTCATGGGTAAGAACTTGCAAGAAGCTGGAGAGCAGTTTGAATCCTGCTCCCGCCGCCAAGCCGACTTCCCGGACTAATCCCAACGTGGAAGCCGGATGGTCCCCGGCGGGAAAGCGCGTGCAGAGCTTCACGATGACCTGATCCGGACACACTGCTACGGACTTGGGATTCCATGGGATGCGGTGGCACGTCAGGCTCGTCCGAAAGCGAACCGCCGACCTTCACGTGAAGACCGGCGGCTGTTTGATGTCTTGGGTTCAGTTTTGCAGGCGCACACAGACCGCTTTGGTCTCTGTATAGAGCTCGAGTGCGTCGTGGCCCATCTCGCGTCCCCAGCCCGATTGCTTGTAGCCGCCAAACGGCAGCGCGGCATCGAAGACGTTGTAACAGTTCACCCACACCGTGCCGGCGCGAAGTTTTGCCGCCAGCGAGTGCGCCTTGCTGATGTCTCGCGTCCACACTGCCGCTGCGAGACCGTAGTTCGACGCATTGGCTGAATTCAAGACCTCATCCACGCTGTCGAACGGGATCGCCGTAACCACGGGCCCGAAGATCTCTTCGCAGACGACCTTCATCGTTGGATTCACATCCACAAGCACCGTTGGTTCGACGAAGTACCCCGGTCCCGTCTGTTTCTTGCCTCCGGCCAAGGGCTTTGCCCCTTGTTGCAATCCGGATTCGAGATAGCCGCACACGCGATCGAGTTGCTCCTGCGAAACTAGCGGGCCCATATTGGTCGCGGGATCAAGGCCCGACCCTAAGCGGATGTTCTTCGCGGCTTCGGCCACACCTTCCACCACTTTGTCGAAGTGACTCTTGTGCACGAAGAGCCGTGAGCCCGCGCAGCAGCACTGGCCATGATTGAAAAAGATCGCATTCGCGCTGCCGGGTATTGCGGTGTCCAGGTCCGCATCGGCGAGGACGATATTGGGCGACTTGCCACCCAGTTCGAGAGAGACTTTTTTCAGATTGCCGGCGGCGGCGTGCACGATCAGTTTGCCGACCTCCGTTGAGCCGGTGAAAGCAATTTTGTCGACGTCCGGATGGGAGGCCAGAGCGGCGCCGGCGGTTTCGCCAAAGCCCGGCACAATGTTCACGACGCCATCCGGGAAACCTGCTTCCATGATCAGCTCGCCCAGGCGCAACGCTGAGAGAGGCGTTTGTTCGGCCGGCTTCAATACCACCGTGCACCCGACGGCCAGTGCCGGGCCTAGTTTCCACGCGGCCATTAGAAGCGGAAAGTTCCACGGGATGATCTGGCCGATTACGCCTACCGGTTCGCGATAGGTGTAAGCATGGAACTGTGGACCGAGCGGAATCGTGTTGCCTTCCACCTTCGTCGCCCAACCCGCCATGTAACGGAACAGATCCACCGCGAGCGGAACGTCGGCCACACGAGCGACCGACAAGGGTTTCCCATTGTCCAGAGATTCCAACTCCGCGAACTCTTCCAAGTGTTGCTCGAGCAGGTCCGCAAGCTTCCACAAAAGACGTCCCCGTTGTGACGGCGACATTTTTGGCCAGGCGCCGCTCTCAAATGCTTTGCGCGCGGCAGAGACCGCAAGATCAATGTCGGCACGATCGCCTTCGGCGACACGCGCGAGCACTTCGCCAGTGGCCGGATTGAAGGTTTCAAAGAGTTTGCCCGACGCACTATCGACCCAGTTGCCGTCGATGAGCATCTTTCGCGGTATGGTGATGAAGTGGCTGACGTTGCGATCCAGTTGTACGGTCGACACAGCTGACATGATGCACCTCACTCTGCAATCTGGGTTGCCTGCGCAGGCAATCAATAGAAGGCGGCAATAATACACCCGTTCGTTGCTGAGGTTGGTAAACAACGCGAGCGATATTCAGGAGCCATCTGGATCGAGCATTGCAGGCGAGTGGTTCATCGGCGAGAATCATGGGTGTCTCAGCCACAGGCGTAACTGGGATTTACGTGACCACCCGCTACTGACCTGCTCCCCGAAATCCGACGTCGCACAAACATCGGCTGGTTCAACGCTTCGAGTCGTTTGACAAGTCGCACTGCGGTGACGCGTTGGCGGGAGTCTTCGGTTGTATTTGGCTGGCAATTCGTATGAGTTCTGGCAGAACGTGGCCGAAGGCGGTGTGCTGCGGGCTACCGAATTCGAAGTAGATGCGCCGGTAGAGCGCATAGAGCTGATCGTAAACAGCTTGCGCAACCGGTTCAGGTTCATACGCTATGTAGTTCGGACAAACATTGTCTTGCGCCTCCTCAACGGTTTTGAAAACGCCTGCCGCGAGAAAAGCGAAGATCGCTGAACCGAGGCCCGTGACTTTTCTTCTTGGCACGAGCACGGGACGTCCGAGGACGTTGGCGTAGACCTGGTTCAACACAGGGTTGGTCTGCGGGATGCCTCCTCCGTTAATGACACGCTTGATGGGTGCTCCATATTCCGCCATGCGGTCGAGAATGATGCGCGTATGGAATGCGGTGCCTTCAATCGCGGCGAAGAATTCGTCTTGAGAGGTGTGTTGGAGATTCCACCCGAGCGTTATGCCACGCAGGTTGGGATTAACCAGCACCGTGCGGTCGCCGTTGTCCCAGGTCATTCGCAATATTCCAGTTTGGCCGGCAGAGTAGGCGTCCAGCCCTTGGCTCAATTGCTGCACAGTCTGGCCCGCGCGTTGGGCGATCGCGCTGAAAATGTCACCCGTCGCGGAAAGTCCTGCTTCAATACCTGTGAATTGCGGATGCACGCTGCCCTGTACCACACCACATACTCCGGGAATCAGGTTGGCCTCGCGACTGACGCCAATGATGCAGGTGGAGGTGCCAATTACGTTGACCATGTCCTCACCACGGCAACCGGCTCCGATCGCATCCCAATGAGCGTCGAGTGCCCCGACGGGGACGGGAATTCCAGGGCGCATCCCAAGCTGCTCTGCCCAATGCGGAGAAAGTCTGCCCGCGATCTTGTCGGACGTAGCGTAATCGCCCTGCAACTTCTCACGAACACCTTTGAGCAGAGGATCCACTTTGCAGAGGAATTCCTCGGGAGGGAGGCCGCCGAGCGCGGGATTCCACATCCATTTGTGGCCCATAGCGCAGACGCTGCGTAGTGCCTGTCGCGGCGAAGTAACACCGCACAGGGTGGCAGCCGCCATGTCGCAATGTTCAAAGGCGCTGGCAAAACGTTCGCGCTGATCGGGATTATGGCGTAACCAGTGCAGCAGCTTGGAAAATCCCCACTCGGAGGAGTACACCCCACCGCACCACTTGATTGCTTCGAGGCCTTCCCGGTGCGCCAATTCGGTGATTTCGGCGGCTTCGCCTTTGGCGCGATGGTCGCACCAGAGGTAGTACTCGCCCAGGGGCTGCATGCGGGAATCTACCGGGATCACGCTGGATCCGGTGGTATCGAGCGCGATGGCCCCGATTTCTTCTCCAGAAATTCCGGCGAGATCCAGTGCTTTGCGTGTGGCGGCGACCAGCGCTCGCATGTGGTCGTCATGCGACTGGGTAGCATGCTCGGGGTCTTCGCGCTTGCGGTGCAGCGGATACTCGGATACCGCCGATTCAAGCATGCCGCGTTGGCTGTCGACCAACGACACGCGCACGCTCAAAGTCCCGAAGTCCACTCCAGCTACGATTGCCACAACGTGCCTCCCGAATGCCTGCCCGCAACCAGCAGTTCCGCGGATTCATGATGGCCCTTTGAGGTGCTCTCGGCCGTGGCGGGTGCGTAGTGTAGATTCACGGATGATGAGTTCCGGAGTCAGCAAAACCGTCTTCGGCTTAAGCGGTTCGTCCGCCGCAATTGCCCGCAACACCAGCTTGGCGGATCGTCGTCCTATCGAATTGTGGTGCTGGTCAATGGTGCTCAATGGCACGCGAAGTTCGCTCGCGTAACGGTCATTTCCCGCCCCAATGACAGCGATGTCCTGGGGGATTCTGAGACCCGCCTCGGCAATCGCTTTGATCGCGCCGAGCGCAGTCGGATCGTTATAACAGACCACCCCATCGGGAACCGGGTTCATCTCCAAGAGACGCTTCATGGCTTCGTAGCCGCTCGTATCGGCCCGGGTATCGCTTGAGTCCCGACTTACGATGTATTCCGAACGAATTTTCATGTCGTGCGCCTCGAGAGCAGTCCGATAGCCCTGCACGCGTCCGATACCGGTGCTGATCTCAGGACCGCGTATGTGCGCGATTCTCTTACAGCCGACGTCTATCAAATGCTCGGTCGCCATATTCCCGATGCGCTGATCATCCACGCCGACGAAATTGCAGACAGCATTTTCGACTCGCCGGTCAATTAAGGCAAAGGGAACCGCTCGACTCTCGATCAGTTGGATGATCTCGACGGTAGGTTGAGCGGAGGCCAGGATGAGCGCGTCCACTTGGCGTCCTAAGAAGAATTCGATCTGTTGACGTTCCATCTTCGGGTCTTCTTCCGAAGAGGCAATCATCACGGAATATCCGTCCGCCCGGACCTCTTCGGAAATTCCTTTTACAACCTCGGCAAAAAACGGATGTACGAGATCTGGTACGACGACGCCGATGCTGAAGCTTTTGCCCGTTGCGAGACTGCGAGCCGCCCAATTGGGCTGATAGTTCAACTCGCGGATGCGCTCCTGGACCCTCGCCTTGGTGCGCTTGCTGATATCCGGATGATCGCGAATGGCCTTGGACACGGTAATGACGGCCAGACCGAGATCGTCCGCTATATCGCGCAACCGGACACGGGGTTTGATCATGGGATCTCCAAGTTCTTATTGGCTGTCTCGCAACCAGCCGTATCTCGCAGTGTAGTACCTGAGCCGAGCATCGGTGCAATCACAAGATTTCGCTTGACGGCGTCTGGATTTCAACTCTACACTCCCCGCTACCTGTACCGTTACAGTTTTTCATGTTCGTTAACAACTCCCGCGCTTGCGTGCACCGAGGATGAAGAATATGTCTACTGTTACGTCCCGACAGACTGCTCGCCACAGAACAACGTGGATCGCTTGGATCGTGTGTTGCCTCTGCTGTGTTCTTTTCATGGGAGCGCACGGATGGGCGCAGGCCGACCAGGGAACCATTACCGGAGTTGTCCAGGACAGCACGGGTGCTGTTCTGGCAGGCGCCCCGGTCACGCTCACGAGCATGGATACCGGGCTGGTGTTGCAGGCGAAGACAGATCGCAGCGGCGTTTATACCTTTTCGCCGGTCAAGATCGGCAATTACAAAGTGGCCGCAACTTCCGCGGGATTTCAAACTACTTCCCAGGAGCACGTTCACCTCGATGTTCAGCAACGTTTGAATGTTCCGCTCACGTTGAAGATCGGCGAGGCGTCGCAGGTATTGACCGTGACCTCCGAAATTCCTCTGCTGCAAACGCAGGATTCCTCCGTGGGGCAGGTGGTGGACACGCAAACCATCAATGACACCCCGCTGAATGGACGCAACTGGGTTTACATTGCGCAACTCACGGCGGGCACGGAGCCGACCGTCGGTTCCCGCGCCGGCGGTAAGGGCGATTTCGAGGCTAACGGCCAGCGCGCCGAGCAGAACAACTTCGTGCTCGACGGCGTGGACAACAACGTGAACGTAATCGACTTCCTGGGCGGTTCGAGCCTTGCAGTACGCCCTCCCCCGGACGCTCTCGCTGAATTTAAGGTCCAGACCAGTGACTACAGTGCGGAGTTCGGCCACTCTGCCGGAGCGGTGCTCAACGCCAGCATCAAGGCGGGCACGAACCAGATTCACGGCGATATGTGGGAATACTTCCGCAACGATGTGCTCGATGCCCGCGACTTCGATTCGCTGGTCGTCCCCAAATATCGGCAGAACCAATTCGGAGCAACCCTGGGTCTGCCAATCATCAAGAACAAGCTCTTCTTCTTTGGCGATATTGAAGCCAACCGCATCGTCTTTGGAACGCCGTACACGGTCACGGTGCCGACGGCGCTCATGCGGCAGGGAAACTTCTCCGAATTGCTGAACCAGAATTTGACGGGCGCGAACTCTCCGATCCAGCTGTATCAGCCGAACTCGGGTGGAACAACCCTGTTGCAGTGCGGTGGACAGCAAAACGTTTTCTGCTCAGGCCAAATCAATCCGCTCGCCCAGAAAATTCTCAACCTGTTCCCATTGCCAAATACCAACGGTGGTTTGACCTACAACAACTACAAGGGCAACTCGAATTCCACCGACGACACCATCCAATGGGACTCGCGCATTGATTGGACGATCAGCCAAAAAGACCAGGCCTTTGTGCGGCTCAGTTACGCTCACGAATACGGATATCAAGCTCCCCCGCTGGGTCCGATTCTTGATGGTGGTACGTATGCTGCGGATGGAACCCAGATCAACCTCGCGGAAAACATCGCGATCAGTGAGACCCACATCTTCTCGCCGACGCTCACGAATGAAGCTCGCTTTGGCTTCAATTACGGGCACTTCGGCTATCTGCAGCCGAATTCGCAGAACAACATCTCGGCTCAGTTGGGGTTGGGAGGTATTCCGTTCCAAGACGGCTATTTCAACAACGGAGGACTTCCTAGCTTCTACATCAACGGGCTGTCTTCGTTTGGCGCTTCCACCTATTACCCCGTGGATGAGCACCAGGACGTGGGCCAGTATCTCGATAACGTAACCAAGATTATCGGAAACCACACCCTGAAAGCCGGAGTCGATTTCCAGAGCATCCGCAACGACTATTCCGTTCCGGCGGATTCGCGCGGCTTCCTGTATTACGACGGGATATACACAAGTAATCCCGCAAGTGCCAATCCCACGGGATACGGCGTCGCAGACTTCATGGCAGACCAAATGAATTTTGCCCAACTTTCGAATCAGTCACGCACTGCCGATGCCCGCTGGTATCGCGCCGCTTACGTGCAGGACGACTGGAAAGTGACGAACCACCTCACGCTCAATCTTGGCCTCCGCTACGAGTACTATCAGCCGAACGAGGAACTGGCGAATGCGCAGGCCAACTTCTTCGTGAATGGGGCCACGGGACCGGGCTTCGGACAGGGTGTGTTCCAGCTGCCCAGCCAGGATAAGAACGTGTTCCTCGCGCCGCTGTTCACGCAGACTCTGGCGACGGATAATATCGCGCTGCAATACGTGAACAATCGCCGGCTGGTTACGTCTCCATTGGCTAACTGGGCGCCACGCGTTGGCCTCGCGTATTCCCCGTTAAGTACTACGGTCATACGTGCGGGTTTCGGAATGTTTTACGGCGGACTGGAGAGTGTAGGTGCAAACCCGAACATGGGAAGCAACTATCCATTTCAGTTCCTCGATAATTTCAATCCTCCGGCCTGCGGTGCGGGCAATTGTCCGTCCAGCGGAATCACCTTGAAAGATGGCTTCTCGCAAGCTCTTTCCCAAGGCATCCAGAACTTCATTTCGGTCCCGGGATTCACAGGCATCGACCCGCATATCAAGATGCCTTACACAATGGGCTACAACCTCACGATCGAGCAGTCGATCGGTAAGAACATGGTGGCCAGCGTCGGATACGTTGGGAACGTCGCACGGCATTTGGGCGTATACGTTGACGTCAATGCGCCGAAGGCATTGCTCAACCCTGGAAACCCAACGCTTACTTCGCAAAATGTGCGACCTTTCCCCGATTTCGGCGGCACGACTTACACCTCCTACTCTGGCGTATCGACATACAATGCGTTACAGACGAAATTTGAAAAGCGCTTTTCCCGAGGCTTGAGCTTTCTCGCAACCTATACCTGGTCGCATGCTCTCGATGATGCCCAAACACCGCTCACGCCTCTCGCCAACAATACGGACAGTGGTTACCGCAACACGGCGCTCATCCCGGTGATTGACGACTACAGCAATTCGCCGTGGGACACGCGTCACCGCTTCACGCTCAACGGATTGTACGAGCTTCCTTTCGGGACGGGTCGTAGTTACGCCGTTGGCAACCGATTCGCAGACACCGTCGCGGGCGGATGGTCGACAAGCTTGACCTTCGCTGCGCAGTCCGGAAATCCCTTCAGCGTTTATCCAGATATTCCAACGGCACAGGGCGGATATGCGAATGCCATATTGGTAGGGAACCCATTTGCCGCGGGTGGATCCGCCGATCCGTCCAACACGGGAGTCACGTGCGCGACGCAGACCCACACCCTTACGAATTGGTACAACCCGTGCGCGTTCGCCAATCCAATCCCGGGCAACAATATTCCGCTTAGCGGTCCAGGCCAGTTCATTACAAGCATGGCGCAAGCGATCCAGTATCTAGGTGGACGTCGTTTGCAGATTTACGGGCCCGGTTATGAGCGTATCAACATGTCGATTTTCAAGAACTTCACGACGTGGCACGAGCAGTACTTGCAGTTCCGTACGGACATCTTCAACGTCCTGAATACTCCGGCCTACGGTCAGCCGAGTGCTGTGACGAACGCCTCAAACGGAGGGCAGATCACAACCGCCCGCTTCTTCCAGAACTTTACGCCGGATGCGCGCTTCTTCCAGTTTTCTTTGAAATACGTTTTCTAAGTCGCACATGCCATTCGAGATGAGGGCAGGTTCGAGAATTCGATCGATCGGTTCATTTGCGGTGCAGGGGATTGTCGGCGCTCTGTTCGCCGGATGCATGGCGAGTGCCCAAGTTGCTTCGCAAGTGACGATCGATAGTGGTGCGCTGGAAGGAGCTCATTTCAGCGAGAATGCCAGCGACGTTGCCTTTTTAGGCATTCCCTATGCTGCACCTCCAACCGGAGAACTGCGTTGGCGGCCTCCTCAGAGGCCGGATGCCTGGAAGGGAGTTCGCAAGGCAGCCGAATATGGTCCTGCCTGTCCTCAATTTCCAAGCGACTGGTTACCTGAGATGCTGGGGCGGAAACAGATGGTGACGGACGAATCTTGCCTTTATCTGAATGTTTGGACAACCGATCTCTCCGCAAAGTCGAAACTGCCGGTGATGGTGTGGATTCATGGCGGAGGGAACATCGAAGGTTCACAGGAGTGGCCACCTCTGGGCCCGGTGCTCGCAAAGCACGGTGTGGTGGTTGTCACGATCAACTATCGTCTGGGGGTCTTGGGGTACTTTTCGCATCCGGCGCTCACGGCCGAGTCGTCCCACCACTCCTCGGGAAATTACGGCTTGCTCGATCAAATCGAAGCCCTGAACTGGGTCCATAGAAACATCGGAAAATTTGGCGGCGATGCTGCGCAGATCACCGTCTTCGGCGCTTCTTCTGGGTCGCTTGATATCTGCGACCTGATGGCTTCGCCGCTGGCCACCGGACTCTTTCAACGAGCGATTCTGCAGAGCGGAGTGTGTGTCGATGGCCTTGCTCCGCTTCTTGATCATGCGGAGGCGGATGGTAAACGTCTCGCACAGAATCTAGGCGTCGCGGGGAATTCGGAGGGCCTCGCCAAATTACGTGCTATCCCTGCGGAAGAACTTCTGCACACCGCGGCACAGACCAAAGACATGGACTTCAACCCGGTGGTGGACGGCTGGCTGTTTCGCGAGCAGCCCGCAATCACCTTCGTACAGGGAAGGCAGGCCAAGATTCCAGTGATCGTGGGCAGTAATTCTGACGAGGTTTCCATCTTTGCCAGCCCGCTGGTAGGAGGCACAGCCTTTCGCCCGAAGACTCTCGAGGAATATCATCATTGGCTCGATCAGGCGTTCAAGACCCACGCGCGAGATGCGTTCGCTGCCTATCCGGCTCGCTCTGATCGCGATGTTCCCGACGCGTTCTTAAAGATGGACACGGATTATGAATTCGGCTTTGGCTCAAGGCTGCTCGCGTGCGAGATGACCCGGGCTGGTCAGAATGCGTATCTCTACGATTTCAGCTACCTGGGTGCGGGGAAGTTCGCATCTTTAGGCGCATTCCACAGCGAGGAGAGCATTCTCTTAAGCAAGAAGTACTGGACGAGTTGGGTCAACAGCCCGGACGATGAAGCGCTGTCCAACACCATCATTGACTACTGGGTGCAGTTCGCAAAAACGTCGCGTCCAACTGGTCCCGGATTACCTCCCTGGCCGGCCTACGACCCTAAGACCGACCGTTGTCAAGAACTCGGTCGAAATGTTGGGCAGATACCAACGCCGCGTGCCGCGAGTTTTTCCGTCTTCGAAGAAATGCTGAAAGAGCAATTGCCAAAATGACTACGTTCTTTTTTGCCGGCTTGGAGGACGAATGTTTCGAATACTCCTGTTGTCAGCAATGATCGGGCTCGTCACTACAAATATGGACGCCAGCGTCAAGGTCGAGAAAACGGAGTACAAAGGTTGGTCGAACTGTTATCGCGTCAGCAATGGCGAGATCGAGTTGATCGTAACCGGCGACGTGGGACCGAGAGTAATTCGCTTCGGGTTTGTCGGAGGGCAGAACCTTTTCAAAGAATTTCCCGAGCAGCTCGGACGAAGCGGGGAAGAGAAATTTCAATTGCGCGGCGGGGATCGGGTCTGGAAGGCTCCCGAAGACCCGGTAGCGACTTGGGCCCCCGACAACGTGCCGGTCACAATCCAAGTGACGAAGACAGGGCTCATAGCGCGAGCGCCGATCGAACCGTTGACGAATCTTCAAAAGGAAATCGAGATCCGCATGGCATCGTCCGGGGCAACCGTTACGGTAGCGCACCGGATCACGAATCACTCACTTTTTGCGCTGGAGTTTGCCCCGTGGGCACTCACGATGATGGCGCAAGGAGGAATGGCCGTGACGGCTTTTCCGCCGCGCGGTAAGCATCCCGCTCAACTCGCGGCCACCAATCCGCTGGTGATGTGGGCTTACACCGACCTGACGGACCCCCGCTGGAAATTCACGAAGAAGTACATGCTGCTTCGGCAGGATCCAAAGAACAGCGAAGCTCAGAAATTGGGTATCTTCAGTCCGGACACGTGGGCAGTGTATGTCCTGAACGAGGAGGCATTCGTCAAAACTGCGGCCGCAGATCCAACGAAACCCTATCCGGATTTCGGTTCTTCCTTCGAGACGTTTACGAATGATGAGTTTCTCGAAATGGAAACTCTCGGTCCTCTCACGAAAGTAGCGCCAGGGCAGACGGTCGAACAGGTGGAGCACTGGGGCCTGTACCGCGAAGTGATGCTGGGTGCGTGGGACGACGAGGAACTCGATCGCGTACTCCTGCCGCTGATTCATTCCGTGGGGAGCGCCCAATGATTTTGGCAGCTTGGTTGTTGCAGGGGACTAGCACTCGTCTTGCTCTCGGTCCGGTTGACCTGGCGATCATCGTCGTGTACTTCGCGCTGGTCCTCGGCCTTGGTTTTTACCTGAAGAAGTTTACCCACACGGGCGAAGAGTTCTTCATGGCAGGTCGCGAAATGACTGCGTGGATCGCAGGCCTGAGCTTTATCTCAGCAAACCTCGGCTCCCTGGAAATGATGGGGTATGCGGCGGCCACCTACCAGTACGGCATTTTGGTCGCGCACGCTTATTGGATTGCAGCCATCCCGGCCATTCTATTTTTGTCGCTTGTGATGCTGCCGTTCTATTACATCTGCAAGACGCACTCCGTCCCGGGATATCTGAAGTTGCGATACGGAGAAGGCGCACGATCGCTTTCGGCTGTCTCTTTTGCGGTCATGACGATTTTGATGAGCGGCATCAACATGTACTCGATGGCGATCATCATGAAGGTCATTCTGGGATGGGACATCCATTTCAGTATTTGGGTTTCATCGCTGACCGTCGCGCTTTATGTGACAGCCGGCGGATTGCTCTCGGCGATCTTCAATGAGGTACTGCAGTTCTTTCTGATCTGGATTGGCTGCGGCGTCATTCCCGTCGTCGGATTGATTGAGACTCATGGGTGGGCAGGAATGGTCCACCGCATCCAGACGAACTTTCCCGGCCAGGATTTCATTCACATGTGGAGGACGACCGGATCGTTTGCGGGCAATCCAATGGGAGTCCACTGGACCGGAATCGTCTTCGGCTGGGGCTTGGCGATCTCATTCGGATACTGGACCACCGATTTCCTGGTCGTGCAGCGGGTAATGGCGGCAAAGGATCTGCGCTCGGCGCAACTCGGCACGATCATCGGTGGATTCTTCAAGATGATGGTGCCTCTCATCGTCATTCTTCCGGGATTGCTGGCGCTGGCGGTGCTGCCGTTTCACCTGGTTCCGGAGAGTCAGGCGGGCCTTCCAGGGGTCCACACTTACAACGAAGCGCTTCCTCTCATGCTGGCCCGATACTGCGGACCTGGACTACTTGGGCTCGGCGTAACGGCGCTTGTGGCGGGCTTCATGTCCGGAATGGCAGGCAACGTAACCGCCTTCACGACGGTGTGGACCTACGACATCTACAAGCCCTTGCTGCGAAAGAATGCGCCGGATGCGCATTATGTTTCGATGGGTCGATGGTGCTCTCTTCTCGGCGTCTTCGTGAGCATCGGCACTGCCTATTTGGTCATGAATTTCTCGAGCATCATCGTCTATGCTCAGGTCATCTTTGTGTTCTTCATCGTTCCCATGTTCGGCACCGTCATCCTGGGAATGCTCTGGAAACGAACCACGCCAGCCGCCGGTTTTTGGGGGCTTCTCGCAGGCATCCTGACGTCTTTCGGATTGTGGGCGTGGGTAAAGCTTGATCCGAGCGCACTGCAGCATGTCGCTTTTTCGGAACATGCGAAGGACATGGCGGAAAACGTTTATCGCGCCATGTGGTCCCTGATTGCGAATGTTGTGGTGACCGTGGGGGTCAGCTTGTTTACCAAGCCGAAGCCCGAGCATGAACTCAAGGGGCTTGTGTACGGGTTGACCGACTTGGCTCCCGAAGGTCATTTTTCGTTTTTCCGCCGGCCGATAATCTGGGCGGCCGCGGTTGCCGTGGTGTTTGTCGCGTTAAACATCTGGTTCTGGTGAGAGGTGCGCAGTGAAACAGCACTTTATTCCGATCTGGTTCTTCATCGGTTCGCTGCTCGCATTTTATGGCGCGTTGGTTCTCGGATCCGGAATCTATGGATTGTTTGTGCCGCCGAGTCATCCGGTCGCAATGTCTGGCCTCCACATCGGAATCTGGTGGGGAGCCGGGATGCTGGTGCTTGGGTTGGTGTACATACTGCGCTTTCGGCCCAATCGCAAGGGGTAGGAGGCGGATTCCTTTTTCATAAGGACTGAAGGTCATGAGGAACGACGAAATTATCCTGATAGCAAGCGGCGACTTACGCATTTCTGCGAACCAGACGTGCTGGCCCGCACAGGAACAATTGGAGTGCCAAGTAATAGCTGCAATCCACGGCTACGGACGCTCAGTGCGCCGAGGTCATCCTTACGATCCTGTCCAGAAGCACGGGTTCATTCACAGCCAGCGCCACGGCATCGAAATTTTTCGGCAAATTCCCGCGGATGCCCCCCTCGTCGTTGTAGAGGCTGTGTGGCAATACAGTCATCATGTTCTTCCCGGTCTGACCACGCATCGCGGCCCGATTCTTACGATCGCGAACTGGTCGGGACAATGGCCTGGCCTGGTCGGAATGCTCAATCTCAATGCGTGCATGGCGAAGGCAGGAGTCAAGTACAGCACCCTGTGGAGTGCGGATTGTACAGACGACTACTTTCTGCACGGGCTTCGCCGATGGATGGATGGCGAAGCGGTGGTCCACGATGCCAATCACGTTCGGAGTTTAGCATCCGTTCAGCTTCCCCCTGAATCGGCCGCCATCGGCCGGGACTTGGGTCGCAAGCTCAAAGGTGACAAAGCCATTCTGGGCGTGTTCGACGAAGGTTGCATGGGCATGTACAACGCCATCATTCCCGATGAGCTTTTGCATGCGTGCGGCGTCTATAAGGAACGTCTCAGCCAGTCGGCTCTATTCGCAGAGATGCGACGCGTGTCCAAGGAAGAAGCCAACGAGGTTCGCCGTTGGCTGGACCGCAAGGGCATGCGCTTTCACACTGGACCGGACCCCGCCAGCGATCTCACCGACGACCAGATTCTTGATCAGTGCAGAATGTATGTTGCTGTTCTCCGTATCGCCGACGAATTCGGATGTGACGCGATCGGCATTCAATATCAGCAGGGGCTCAAAGACATCTGCCCGGCTTCTGATCTCGCAGAAGGATTACTGAACAACGTCGACCGCCCCCCGGTTAAGGATCGCACCGCACAGCGTGTGCTGTTCCCGGACCTTGCCCTCCCCCACTTTAACGAGGTGGACGAATGTGCCGGTCTCGATGCGCTGATCACGAACCGGGTCTGGCGTCATCTTGGTTTCGCACCGGAAACTACTCTTCACGACGTTCGTTTCGGCGAGGCCTTCCCGGTCAATGGTGCAGAGGAATTTGTTTGGTTGTTCGAGATCTCGGGTTCGGCTCCTCCGAATCATTTTGCGAATGGTTATGCCGATGCGGTGAGCGAGCGCCAACCTCCTATGTACTTCCCGCTGGGTGGGGGAACCATCAAGGGCATCAGTAAGCCCGGAGAAATCGTCTGGAGCCGAGTGTTCGTGGAGAACGGCAAGTTGAACGCAGATCTCGGCCGAGGCCGCGCGGTTACGCTTCCGTCCGTGGAGACCCAGCGGCGATGGTCGATTACTACCCCACAGTGGCCAATCATGAATGCGATCTTGTACGGGATCACTCGGGATCAGTTCATGGGCCGCCATCGATCCAATCACATCCAGGTCGCCTATGCCCCAGACTCCGCGAGCGCAGCTTCGACACTTGCAACCAAGGCGGCGATGCTGGCGGAACTCGGGATCGAGGTCAACCTGTGCGGTGCGTGTGGCTTGTGATTTACCCATAGGGAAATTGGTGGAGAGAAGTTACGACTTGCTGCCCGAAGCCACCCGCTCCCATCGACGATTCCTGTTAAACCCGCTGTGGATGCAGGTGCAGATCAAGAGTCAGGGACGGCGACCGCGTTAAATTGCGGCAGCTTCTCCGCGCTGTCCAGCGTTGTATTCCGCCACGGCAAAGGCAAGCTGGTCGTCCAATTGGTCGCCCTCAGACAACTGCTTGATTGAAACCTTTACGTCCGCAAACAACCCAGCCGCGACTGCTGGCTAACGCGTGAGCTGCAGGGCCAGATTTCCACCCAGTCTTAGTTGGGCTTGCGCGGCGTAGTGAACGATATGAGGCTGTGCACGCCGAGAATGTCCAATCTAAATCACGCCGTCGAAGGCTTTGCCTTTCAACCCTCCTTGTGATGTAAATACTGCCGGAAGACAGGGAGTATTATGCGAATGACTAATACTTAATAAACTGGCGCAATTGGAGTAATGCAATGCCTGAGACTATTGACTGGCCGCGGTTCCCCTCGCCGCGCCGCCGCCGCCGCTTCCTGCTTCTTCTTGTTGTGATTGCCGCCAGTTTCTTTGGCGGTCGGATGGCGTTGTCGTATTACGTGGACGCGCTCTGGTTTGGATCTCTCGGCTATCGCGAAGTGTTCTTTAAGACACTCAGTTTTCAGTGGGGCATCTTTGCAGCTTTTGCAGTTGCCACGTTTCTCGTTCTGTATGGATCGTTTCTGGCTCTGAAACGAGCGCACCTCCCTGATTTGCCAGACGCACACACGATTTTCATTGCCGGTCAGCCAGTGAAACTCCCGGTTGAACGTGTTCTGCGGATCATCGCGCTCATCGTATCTCTCGTGATTGCCATGGCAACCGGCGGCGCCATGTCTACGAAGTGGACAACATTTGCACTTGTTTGGTTCTCACCACACGCCAACGGCGGAGCCGTAGACCCAATTTTTGGCAAGCCGCTCAATTTCTTCCTGTTCACTCTTCCGGCGTGGCAGCTCATCGCCGGGTGGCTCCTTACGTTAGCCGTGTTGATCTGTGCTCTCGCAATCTTCTTTGTCCTGATCACCGGCGGCGCTCGCGTACTCACTCGGAGTCTCAGCCGTTCGGTCACGTTGCCTTGGTGCGGGTTCTCCGTTGCGTTTGCCTTCCTGTTGCTGATCCTCGCAATGCGTGTTTATCTAGGCCGGTTTGAGCGATTGCTCGACGACCATACGATTTTTGGAGGCGTGACCTACACCGACGCCCACGTCACGCTGACCGGGATGCTGATCGTCTGCGCCGCGCT
>PLWX01000050.1 GCA_003151155.1 Acidobacteriaceae bacterium | reverse complement strand
TTCAACTATGGCCGGGACATCCTCAACGTTGCGCTAGGCGGCGCTTGTTAGTTTCTTGTATTCGACGTGCTCTGCTTCCAGCATCTTGAGAAGCGTGTCTCGGAAAAGGAATTGGTTTTTGCGGTTGTTAAAGCGCCAGCACATTTCATCGAGGTAAGCGGGAAGATGCTTTGCGGAGACTTTATGCCACGTTCCAATGATTCCGCGCTTCAAGAGCGAGAATGCGGACTCGACCGTGTTCGTGTATATGTCGCCAGAGACGTACTGACCGCTGCTGTGATTGATGGTGAGGTGCTTGTCTTTCAGGATCGGCCCCATCGCGTACTGGTAGGCAACGAAGTCATCCGTCATTACGAACTCGACATCTTCGGAGTCAATGTTGTCGTGGATAACCTTGTAGAGCGTGTTCGATTGAGCGTTCGGAACTTTCACCATGCGCAGATCGCCACCACGTTGCCGGATGCCGATGACGACTTCCTTCTTGACTCCACGGCCACGCTCGCCTGCACCCTTGCGCTTGCCACCTACATAGGTCTCATCCACTTCGCAAATACCGTCCAACTTGGGAACGTCAACTTCTTTCATCGCGGCCCGGATACGGTGACAGAGATACCATGCAGTTTTGTAGGACACGCCGATTACGCGCTTAATCTGGTTTGCGCTCATGCCCTTCTTGGATTCGCAGATCAGGTAGGTAGCAAGGAACCACTTCCACAGCGGAAGGTGAGAGTCAGCAAACATCGTGCCAGCGGTCACAGAGAACTGATAGCGGCAAGCGTCGCAATCAAACTGGTCGCGCTCGTATATGCGCGAAATCTTGTCAGACATACAGCGGGGACAAAGAACCGTATCGTCCCAGCGGAGCATTTCGAGATAGCGGCGGCACTTCTCTTCGCTTCCGAACTGTTCAATCAACTTGCAGAGGCCTAAGGAGTCCGACATGGCTACCTCGAAGAAGAAACTAGGACCGAAACACCCGCGAAAGATGACTACTGATGAAGCGGTTAAGCACCTTTTCCATCCCGATGTCGTATCACACGCTCAGAAGCACATCGTAGAGGCCGTAAAACCTAAAAAGAAAAGGGCTTAGCTAACCAACATGGACAGAGTACAGGAGAATGAACCTTGTGTCAAGTATATAATCGTGTTTGCGAGGGAAGCATAGCCTAAGCTGCTGAAAACAGGATAGGCCAGGGGGTAGGGGTAAGTTATGAGAGAGTAAGCCTTCCTCGCTACTCGTGATCGACGAAATCGGTCGGAGCGCTGATCTCCAGCGTCGGCATATTGCCCTGACCGAAGACCCGCGATTCGTCAGTCATCGACTCCGGATCGACGCCCGCGAGTTCCATCTTGTGCTTCTGGATCTCACGCAGCCGCGCCAGGATGTCCCGCTCCAGCCCGACGTACTCGTCTTCGGTGATCTCGCCGTTTTCGAGCCGGATCTGCAGGTGCAGCAGCTCTTCCTTGATCGGCGCATCGTTCGTCCACTCTTCTTCCGCCGTCTTGATGAGCGTACGCATCACGAACTTGAAGCCTGCCAGCGGTGCGAAGAGTAGATCGTCGATCAGCAGCATGGTTTCTCCATTCGTTCCGCGCTCGAGTTTGAGCCGGATGTTGACGAAATTGTATGGCGGCCACGGCCCGGTGTATTTGAAATTCAGCCGGTCCCCAAACTTTTTTGCGATGCGATTCACGGCGGCATCGAACTGGGCTTCCCTTTCTCGCTGAATGAGAAACGCCGCGTTCATGATCATTTTGTCGCCGATCGGCTTGTTGTCGCGCGAAGCTACGCATGCGCCGCGCAGGTCTTCATAAACCTCGCGAACGTACTCCGTGGAGCGCTCCTGCAACGCCTTCTCGATCATGCGGCCCAGCTGCATACGGGCCAGGTAGGTCGATTGCAAATGCTTCCGCGTAATCTCGTGATGGAAGCGATGAATTTCTTCGTGCTCTTTCTTCAACTCATCGATGATGTGATCGCGTTCCCACATCACCTTCAATCCAAACTCCACTTTGCCTTCCATCTGCTTCAGCACGTCTTTCAGCGACGGATAGATGGAACGCAAAACCTCGCGAATATCATCGTCTGTACGGAACACAGTGCCGAAACTCATCGGGATAATGGTGTACTGCTTCATCACCGTCTCGATCACGTGTTCGTGGGCCAGCGCATTCTCGCGGTCGGATCGAAGATAAAGACCGGCGTCTTGCTCACCACCGCCGAAATGTCTCCATGCGCGACCGTGTAAACCTGTTCACCAGTTCCACCGATGCCCATCTTCCCAAACAGTAGTTGGTCCTTGGCCTGGATGATCCCGTAAACGTACCGGCCTTCCTGTTTGGAATCCGAAATCGCCAGCATGCTCTGCGGCTGGGCGATGGACACCGGTTGGCGTGGCGGCTGCACGGATACGGAAACGGCCTCTTCCGTTCGGGGCGTTTTGACGGGCGCCTTCGGTTTGGCAGCCTTCGCTGCGGTCTTCGTCTTAACGGCCATGCGCTTGTCTGGACTCATTATTTTTCCTTAGCAATTCGGCGATGACGGTCAGAAGCTGCTGAATAGCGATGGGCTTAAAGAGCACGGGAATGTTTTCTCGCTCGGCACGGTCGTTGGCCTCCACGCTCGCGTACCCGGTGAGCAGAACCGCCGACAAACCAGGATCGATCTCGCGTCCGAATTGGATGACATCGAAGCCGCTCTGTTGCTTCTCTAGCGACAGGTCGCAGAGCAGCAGATCCACTCCGCCCTTTTGCAGAGTGTTACGTGCCTCTTCCGATGAAATGGCGGCGTTGACCTCGTATCCCTGCTGCTGCAGGATGAGCCGATAGGTCACAAGAACGTTCGGCTCGTCGTCAACAACCAGGATGTGTGGCTTACTCGCGCTCACAGAAACCTCACTCACTTATTGCACTGAAGGCAATTCCATTCGGAACACCGTGCCATGATCGACCTGGCTTCGAACTCTTAACTTCCCACCGTGATTCTCGATAATGCCCTTGACGATCCACAAACCCAATCCCGTTCCGCGTTCACCTTTCGTCGTAACGAAGGGTTCAAACATGGTAGCCACCATGTTGGGCGGAATACCGCAACCGGTGTCGCCGATGGTGATGGCGATTACGTCGCGCATCCTGTTCTTCGCCACCCGGGTGCGGATCCGCAGCTTCCCTCCCTGCGCCATACTGTCCTTCGCGTTGACGACGAGGTTGGAGAGCACTTGGCGAATTTGGTCCGCCGATCCGACAACCGGTGGCAGGTCGGCAAGCTCCTTCTCCACCCGAACTCCAGAACGGTCCAACTGGCGCGCGAATAGCATCAAAGTGTCTTCGACGACCCCATTGATATCGACGTTGCCGACCTGCTCGGTATTGCGGTAGAGGCCGAGCATCTGGCGCACGATTCTCGCGACACGCTCGGTTTCGGTCTTCAGAATCTGGTAAACCGGCTGGGCGTCTTCGCGAATTGCCTCCTGTAATAAGAAGATGCAATTCTTGATCGCTTCCATCGGGTTGTTGACTTCGTGGGCGATCGTTCCTGCCATCCGTCCGGCGACGGCAAACTTCTCCATCTCGAGCATGCGGCGCTCCATCTTGAGCTGCTCAAGACGTCGTACCGCGCTGAGATCGCGAAGCACACTGACGGTGTAGGCTACCATGCCGCGCTCGTCGTAAATCTTTCCGGAGCGCGCATCGTATTCCACCTCGGCTTCGGTGCCGGAATTGAAGAGGTGTAGCGGCGCACTCTCGCGGTCAGAGAAGGAATAGGTGAACGCAGCAATATAGGCATCGAGTTTCGCCTGGTTCCGCATGTGCACGGCCTGGCGCTCGCTCTTCTCTTCGCCGAACAGCTCCGCCGCAAGTGGATCAAGCAGCACGATCTTGGCGTCTTTGTCGCAGACCACAATTGGATCGCCCACATTCTCAATGATCAGGTTGAGGCGATCGCGATCTTGCCGCACGACCTCTTCCGCGGCGGTCAGCAGTTCATAGTTCTGGCGCAATTCTTCGTCGGCACGACGCAACTCTGTGACGTCGCGCATCACCGTGACCATGCCGGCGCAGCGACCGTCGGCTCCGTAACTGGGCGCAGAAACAGCTTCGAACAAGACCTCTTCACCTTCGATAGCATCGACCAAGGTCATGTCGCGCGAGGAATCAACCCCCGCTACGGCCATGGACGACAGCGCCGCCGAGAACAGCAGGTTATTCAGTTCCACGGCGCGCACGCGGCCTTCGCTGACTTCATCCGGCAATTTGAAGAACCGCTCCGCAGCCTTGTTCTGCGTGATCACGCGATGCTGTGCATCCGTCAGAATGACGGGATCGGCCATGCTTTCGAGCACTGTCCGCATCTGGCCGATGGTCGTCTCCATATCGGTCATGCGATTGTAATAATGCTCGACTTTGAAAATCCGCGAGAGATAGCGGTTGGCGAGTTCAACCAGCGAGGCCAGCTGCGAGATCTCTGAAGCCTTAGCAGCCGGTTTCAGTTCGACGCAGACGACTGCCGCGTAGGCGCGCATATCGCAGGTGCCGCACACCTGGTCTGGCAGGTTCAACCGCCGCTTGCAATGAAAATTCTTCACCGCCAGGCAGCTACCAGCATTGCTACGCTCGGCCTCCCAACAGGCGTTGCGGTTGCGATACACCAACGGATGCAAGTAAAGTGCACCATCGTTCGATTTGGGCTTAGCAGGAATGGTTTCGGGCTTGAAAGTATGGAGAATCCGGACGATCGGATTTTCCATCGCGAAGAGCGTAGTGCGCTGCTTCTGGAGGTAGCCGCGAGTGCAGTTCAGCGAAGCGATGGGATTGATCGACGAAGTCTCGAAGTCAACGCGCGCCACGAAGGCTGCGCGATGACCGAGAGCGATGATCTCTTCCAGCAGAAGCGGAAAGATTTCTTCCGAACGCTCGGCGCCGAGCAGGCGGAGACCTGCTTTTCGCTCACGCTCGGCCGGTTGCTGTTCCGATCGCATTACGTTCTTCGTAGTGTTGATCGTCTCGGCATCCTAAACCGCGTTAAATGTCACTGTCAAACCACGCCCCGAACGCCGAAGACCTGCGGCCTCCGGGCACTCTGCTCAGGGGCTTCTACCCCATTCGCAAGTATCGTTAAAATAACGCTTCAGAAAAATTTAAGGACGTAATACAACCCGTACGATGCGGGAGAGCAAGCTGCTGGTTTGCTTGAAAGGAATAATTCAGGGGTTACTTTGGGCACTACTCGTCGAATAACTTTCCGAGCGGACCAAGATCCAGATTCAGGTCCTTGGGGGTGAGGTTGAATTCGCCCGCGAGCTGGTGGACCTTCTGCTCCAGCTTCATAAGCGCCAACCCCATGTTCTCGACTTGCTCATCGTTGAGGCTGCCGCCCTCCATGCGCCGAATCGCCTGTCGTTCCAGAAGCCTGCGAATGAGCTCGATCAACCCCAACACCAGCTTAGCCAAGCCCTGTTCAACGGTTTCTGGATTGCAATCGATGCGATCGGGGGTTCCGCTGGCTATGGAGTTCAGCTGTCGTTTCAGATCCGCAACCGCTTCTGCGATCTCTGCCGGAGTGACCTGAAGTGGCTCGTCGCTCACGCTTCTTCCTCGGAGGTGGGAAGAAATTCGGTCGGCGGCCATGGACCCGTGAGGCGGATTTCGAAACCAGCCGGTACGCCAATTCGCGCCGAAGCTTCTCGGAATGCCGCCACGCGCGTGCGCTCCATCAAAAGGAACACTCGGGTGCCTTGGGGCGTCTCTTTGACATGATGTTCCCTCAGGTAGTCGTCAAGACCCCGGAGCAGACCAGCCACTGCTTCCTGATTGCGATCGTGAACCTGCTTGCGTTGCTCAAGGTAATCTTTTCCAGTATCTGCATCAGGCGCGAGTTTTACCTTGCTGATGATCCGCGCCTCAAACTGGGCCAGGCTCTCGCTGCGGCGCAATGCGCTCATGTACCACGCGGCTTTCTCTTCCAGATGCGATCGCAGCTCATCCACGGTCTCCAGGATGGTTGGAAAACGAAATGGGAGAACGGTGCCTTCGCGGAAAACCGCAGAGACAAACTTATGGAATTCCAGCGCGGCCTTGGTGACATGATCGGCGCCGGAAAAGGTGTCGGCCTCAACTTCCGAATACCACGCTCGCAAGCCTAAGTCTTCCACTTCATAGACAGCAGCAGCCGCGATTCCTTCGGTTGGAGCATCGAGAAAATGGTGAGCCTGTGAAACGCAGTAAGCAAGAATGGGCATGGAGTTATCGCTTCGCGCGTGGACGCGCGACGATTTGCGGCTGCGGCCTGTGCTTTTTCATCGATTGATTCGCCGTTTCAATCGCGGTTAGTACAACGTTCAAACCAAGATAAATCAAATCCACCCCGGCGAGTGAAATCACGATCGATCCGTGAATCACCACGCCGGAATTCACAACGTGATCCAGGATCTCCAGCAGAGAGACTTCATCATCACTTTCGCCGCCGAGAATCATTACTCCGCTTCCCTGCTCAGCCATGTTGCCCCACGAACGAATAAGGAGGCCACGGCCCCGAACATTCCACGCGATACCCCTCCGAGAATTCTGCAGTGAACTTTCGCAAGGTGGAAGCACCCTTCTTTTGCGCGCTACGACGCACCAGGAATGATCCGTGCCAAACCAGGCTGGGCTGGCCGCTGCTCGCCTTGCCACCAGATGCCGTATCCACACTCAGGCCGCTGAGCGCCTGCACCAGTTCCATCAGCTTCGGGTCTTCTTCTTTCGCACGCGGCATGACGCTCTGCGCTTTGCTTTTCAAGTAATCCGTGCCGCTCGCTGCTTCCACGATTGCCGCACGCCCTGGCTGTGCCACGCGGAAAACCTTTATGCCCCATTCATCTGATCCTGCGATCTTCTTGAACACAGTCTGGAAGTTTTTTTTACCGCTTGCAACGTGCTGCTTAAGAGATTGCTCACTCAAGAAAACGGTGCCGAAGCGTGCAGGAAGCATCTCCAGCTTGGATGCAAGATCCGCAACGGCGCGCTGGTGGCGGACACCAATCATCGCCAGCCATTCCAAGTTTTCCATGTTTTCAGCGAGTCGATCCGCATATTCGGAACGATCCACGCGACTGATCCAGCAATCAAAACCGTCGAACCGAGTTGATTCGATAGCCGCTTCACCGTCCACCGCCTCAGCGCGGAGTTCGACCTTATTCCGGGTAGCAAGCGAAACCCCATACAGATAAAGCGCGGTCTTCGCGACAACCCGCTTGGCGGGCGCAGCTTTCGCGCGTTGCACTGGTTTCTTTCCCGCTGCTTTCGTTTTCATCGCAGTCGCCATAATTTTTTCGTTAGACGCTGGAGTCCGTTCTTACCCGCGATCTCCTCGCTGAATTCTGGAACAACATAGACAGGCACATTCCACTCGCGAATTTTCGCCAGAGTTTGCTTCTGCCACGAACTTGCACGGTTGCATCGTGTACAGTTGCCGGTGACCATCAAGACGCGATTTACAAAGACACCCGGCACCGGCGCATTCATCTCTCTTAAAGCGTCCAGCAAACGTCGAGTCTCGCGATCTGGCAGCGGCTCTGCCAGCATGACGACCCACAGGCAACTGCGCTTGGGGTCGCTCAGCGTGGCCGCCAATTCGCGAACCCGCTGCGACACAGTCGCGATTTCTACCGCCGCATCGCGCGCGAGAGGTAGTGTACGGTGGTGAGCGAGGGTTTTCAACAGAACGCGTGCCCAACCCAAGAGGCGTGCGGGCGTACGCAACACCTCGAGAGCGTGACCGGTGGGGGCCATGTCGATCTGCACTCGCCCTCCAGCGTCAACCAGGTCGAGAATCCGAAATGCCGCGAATATCTCATCTACCCCCGGCGGCACAACGTCCAGCACAGCAAGAAATAGATCGCGCTCGAAACTGAGGTCTAGATGCACACCGCGCACTTCCGTGGAGGTTGCACTCTCGACTTTCTGCTGCATCTCCGCTGCCCAGTATTCGTATTCAGCTACGGCGTCGATTTCCGCTGCTTTCAGCTTCGGATCGTTCAACACGGATCGTGGCTGGGCTCCGATCTCGGAACGAAATACGTCATCCAAGGACGGGGCCGGGTCGATTGAGCAGATCGTCACCGACTCCTTTGGATGCGGGCGGCGAGAATGAAATGCCAACCCTGCCGAAATCGTGGTCTTCCCAACTCCGCCCTTGCCGAGCGTAAGGGTCAGCGGAACCTCGAGTGAAGGCCAGTCGATGGCTTCCAATTCCACTTCTTTCAATTTCGACACTTTCTGCAGTTTTGACTTCAGGGCTTCGCCGTCAAACACATGCCGGCCAAAGGCCAACAGAGCCGAAGGGCCGAGGATCGGCTCCCCGGGATCTTCCGCCACTCGTAGCGGAATTTCCTGGAATTCGCGATGCAAGAATTGTTGCGCCTTCTTCGTTCGCTTTGCGATCGTCTTGCATCTTGCACAATCGCCCGGTCGTGTCAGGGCACGATTCAGCACGATCTCGTCGATTTCCAACGGCACGGGCGCGTTGCGCAGCTGTTCTCTCGCTCGCACCGCGCCCCATTCTCCAGATCCTCGAAGGCGGCTCTCTCTTCACGCGCGATGAGTTACAGCCACTCCTCGATAGTGCTCTGCCTGGCATGGCTGAAGTCGCAGCCCTGCTTGCGATCCATGACCTGCTCAGCCCCGCCCTCCAAGCCGATCACACGATGCCGCGAGGAGACATAAGATGCCGACATTTGCAGCACAGGAATCGAGCGAGTGTCGGGATCTGACTTGATGCGACGGCAGACTTCGTAGCCGTTCATGCCCGGCAATCCCACGTCGAGCAGCACGAGATCCGGCCGGCTCTTTACTTGCGTCAGAGCTTCTTCCGCCGTGCCCGCTTCGATAACCTTGTATCCCCCGCCGCGCAACACTCGACCGAGCGCATAACGCTGCGCCTCGGTGTCATCAACCAGTAGAATGGTCACGGGATCTGCCACTAGGCCTCCCGCCCGCTGATTGCGAGATTCAGGCCAGCCTTGGCCAGGGCTTCGTGAATTGCTTTCAACGATTCATCGCAAGACGCACTCTGTTTGGACACGATTGCAACAGCATCGCGCAACAATTGCTCTCGCTCGGTGTCGGTCAATGTACGTGAGGTGTGAATAATCACTGGAATTGAAGCCGTCGCGGAATTTGGCTTAAGCTTTGCAGCGTCTCTTCGCCCTGCATTCCTTCATGATCAGATCGAGGAAGATCGCGGCAGGGCGGCGACTTTCGGCCGCCTGCAGTCCATTCGCTCCTCCGTTGGCCTCGATCACTCGGAAGTTGGATGCACGAAGCAGATTCCGCAATACGTGGCGGAAAATTTCTTCGTCGTCGATGATCAACACAATCGGAGATACATCCCGCAACGCTGGTGCAGCCGCCGTCCCTGATTCGTTCTGCTGTCGTTCAATGGAAGTCGAATACACCCGGGGAATGATTGCCGAGAACGTCGACCCTTTCTCGGGTTCACTTTCCAGCAGAACGCTTCCGCCGAGCAGTTCGGCGAATTTCTTGGTGATCGGCAAACCCAAGCCCGTTCCGTTGGTCTGCCGCTGCAAGGCGCTATCGATCTGCGTGAATTCCTCGAAGACGCGCCCTTGGTCGGCGCGTGCGATGCCGATGCCGATGTCGCAAACAGAGAAGATCACGGTGTCATGCTGCCCCGCCTGTGCCGTTACGCTCACTTCTCCTTGCTCAGTGAATTTGAGCGCATTCGAAACGAAATTACGCAAGATCTGCGAAACCTTGCTCTCGTCGGTAAACAGTTCGAGATTCGTTTCTTCCTCGAAGGTGAGCACTACATTCGGATTCTTCAGCAAGGGGCGTAACATGCCGCGTAACGCTCCGAACAATTCAGCAACCACGAACTGATTCGGACGTACGGTTACTTTGCCTGCCTCGATCTTTGCGAGGTCGAGAAGGTCCGTCACCAACTCGAGCAAGGTATCCGCCGAGCGCCGGATGTACATCACCTGCTTTTCCTGTTCTTCGGATAGCTCGCCGTCCACACGATCCATCAGCAACTGACTCAGGCTGATGATGGAGTTTAGCGGCGTGCGGAACTCGTGACTCATGTTCGACAGGAAGCGCGTCTTTAACTCCGAAGTGCGCAGCAGGAAGTCGGCGCGCTCGTCGAGTTCCGCATAAAGCGCTACGACGCCGAGGTTGGTATCGTCCAGTTCCTGGTTCAGGTGATCCAGTTCTCCGGTCTTCTGGCGCAACTGTTCCATTGCCGAAATCAGCTCGCGGTTCTGTTGTTCCAGTTCCGTGAGCGGGTCGCGTGGTTTCGCTGAATTCAACCGTTGCAGCAAAGCTTTCAGCTCCGCCTCGGTGAAGTGGCGGCGCGAAGAAAGATGCTTGGCCACGCGGACTGTGGTTCCTTTCCCTGGAGCCGAGTCGATCTTGAAGTCATCCATCAGGCGCTGGGTGCCCACTAATCCCAACCCGAGCCCGGTGCTGGAAACATAGCGTCCGCGCAGGATGCGCTGTAGATCGGCAATCCCGGGCCCCTTATCGGAGACTTCGATTTCCAATGTCTGCGGCTGGTCAAGGTGTCCGGAGCCCGGACTCAGTTCAAAAACAACGTCACCACCACCCGCGTAGCGGAATGCGTTGCGCGCGAGTTCCGAGGCAGCCGTCGCAAGCCTCACCTGGTCCTGCGAGTCGAAACCCAGCAGTGCTCCGATCTCCCGCGCGGCTTGGCGCGAGTGCACCACGTCGTCTTCTTGCCGCAAAGCAATCGTCTCAAGCCGCGTCGACATATTTAGTTCCTGGCCGCCCGTTCTCGGGCGATCAGCACGGTGGCATCGTCGCGCCGCCGGCTATGGTCCCGATAAACCACCGCCGCAGCCAACAACGGAGACCTTGATTGCACACCGGGATACTTCGCGAGATTCCAGTGCGACCCAATTCCATCGCTGTACATCGCCAAAGTCGCGCCTTGGGGCCAGTCATAGGTGAAATCCTGAATACGGGCTGCCGAATGTCCAACGATTCCATTGTGGGAGACCATGCTGTGCACCTTGGACGGAGTGATCACCATCGCCGCGACGTTTCCCACGCCAGCGAATCGCACCTTCCCGAGATTGTGATCGATGGATGCAACGCTCATCGCGGCGCCGCGAGTCTTGCGCAAAGCGTGGTGGGCCTCGTCGAGGATGTCCAGGGGATTTACCGATTCAAGGCGATGGAATGAGGCGACAGCTTCGTCCGCCGCTTCGGCCGCGCCAACGCCATGTCCGAGTCCATCCACCACCATATACACCGAGTGGGTCTCGGTGAGGTATTCCGCCCAAGAGTCGCCACACTTGGTTTCGCCGCTCACCGGCACGACCACGACTCCCGATTCCATCCGCGACAAAGGATGCTCGCTACGTCTCTTTCCGGCGTCAATCCTGCAATGCACCACCGTTCCGGCGTTGGGCGTGGAATAAATTTCCAGAAAATCTGACAGGCGCTGCATCGCCCCGAGCCCGGTTCCCGATATTCCCGCCGTCGAGTAGCCGTCGCGCAGGCAGGCAGCGACATCTGCCATGCCCTTGCCGCTATTCTAAATTTGAAGTACGGATTTCTTGGGATTGCGTCGCGCCGGTGCACAGCTACGCTTGCGCTGTTCGACTGCATCCGGGAAAGCACGTGAGCAAACGATACAAAAGCTTCCGACTATTTGGCGTCAGATGCAAAATGCGGAGCAGGTGTTGCGTCCGGAGTAGGAGTCGAATCCGGAGTAGAACCTCCAGGCGCTGGCTTTCCGTCCGGGCCGACTTCGCCGGGAGCAATCAGCGTAGGACGTTTGATCTTTTTCACCGGCGCAGCAGTCTCTTCTTCCGGCTTCGCTTCAGTCTCTTTGGCTGCTAGCTCAACTTCCCGTTCGGTCTTTACGACCTTTTCCCCGCTCACTTGCATGACCGTCAGCATGGCAACCGTCGGTCCGAGGAAACGCACAAACTGAACCTCTTCTGGCGGCGTACCGTAAATCCACTCTTCGTACTCGCGTCCTTTTTCATCCTTGTCGCGATAACGTTTCGGCGGACGGCCCAGGGCGTACTGAACCATATCCTTGTCCATGCCAACCAGCACCTTGTGATTCTTGATCGCCTCCTGCACCTTCGGAGGAAGCGCCTTCGCGTAAGCTTCGGCCACCGTCATCGCCGTGAAATCCAGTACCGAAGAAAGCATCTGCTTGACGTCGTCGGGCGACACGTCCGGAATGTAATCGTGAAAAACCAGGGTCACAACTGACCCTGTGGCCGTCAAAGTACGCCCGTCCGTTGGCGCTACGGGAATGTCGGCCCCGCCACCTGAGATCGAGATGTGCTGATACCATTTGAGACCTTTACGTGGGCCACCGTTCAACTCGAAGACGATCTTGTCGCCTTCCATGATCATGTTCGTGATCAACACTCGATCACCAACATTCGAAGACGGTCCTTCTTTCATTACGATCCTGCCGAGTTCCACTTGCCCCGGACTGATCTTGCCATCCTTCAGGGTGATTCCCTTCTTCCCCTGTGGAAGCGCAATCTTGGCGAAGGCGTGCTCTGCCTGCAGGCCACGAATCAAATTCACACGGTGCTCTTCAGTGATTTTCGGAGGTTTGGAAGAATCGGTTTGCGACACGGCGAAAACGGAAGCGCAGAGCACTCCCGCCATCGTAAACACAGTTCGAAGGAGTGATGGCCGGTTCATGGGATCCCCGCAACGGAGCCATTATATGCCCGTTCCAACAGAGCGAGTAGCCCCGTCCCTCACTGATTTTTAAGATGCAACCAGCAACCACACTGCTTGCCTTGGGAAGAAGACGTTTTTTTCCCGCAGGTGGGTACGCTTACCCTTGTACCCGCAAACCTTTACGGGCAACGGAGAGGGGCAACACGGTTCCGCCCGCATCCGTCAGCGCCGCACTGACTCGTTGGTGTGCCCCTTCTTCCACGAAGAAAACTACGCAACCGCCGCCTCCGGCGCCGCAGACTTTCGCCGCACGTCCGCCGTTACGTCGCGATGCCGCCATGAGCTTGTCGATAAGCGGGGTGCTGATCGTCGGCGCGTTGGTGCGGCGCTGCTTCCATTCTTCGCCCAGCAAATGTTCCACTTGCTTCCAATCCCTGGCGACCAGAGCCTCGTGCATGCCCTGCGCAATTTCAGCGATGCGATCGAAATTCTTCTGCACCTTCTTATCGCCATTGATGTGCGCCTTGAAGACTTCCCAGTTATTAATCCCCGACTGGCGTGGCGCTCCGGTGTAAGCCAGCACGAATCGCTTCTCGATCTCTTCCGGAGCAACGTCGATGGCCTCGCGATGAATGCCATCCGCGCGCAGGTGGATCGCGTTCACTCCTCCGTAGAGCGCTGGGTAATAGTCCTGGCAACCGGTAGGCACGTTGATTACCTGGGCTTCCACGTTCTGCGCGATCACCCGCGTCTCTTCCAGTGAAAGCTTTCGCCCCGTATAGCGAGCCAGCGCCGCAGTGGTTGCGATCATCAAAGCCGACGAACCCGAAATGCCCGCTCCTGCCGGAGACTCGGAGTGAGTTTCAATCGTCAAGCCGCCCTCGGGCCGGAAGAAACGTAACAGGTAGGCGGCCAATGGATGCTTGTACTTTTTCGCAGCCAGAAGAGTGTTGAGATCGGCAAACTCCTCGTTACGGCCGGTATCATGCGAGAGCAACGAAATTCGTTCGTCGTTGCGAGGCGTGATCCGGCACGAGGTCATAATTTTCACCCCGAGGTTCAAGGTCACCGAATTTTCGTGGAAAAGATAGAGCGGCCAAAGATCGAGCGTACCGCCCGCCAGGTCAACCCGGCAGCAGGCGGTCGCGATCACTTCACCCCAAGAGCCCGAAGTCTTGCGAGACATGGTCGCTGTCTTTGTATCACACAGAGTGTATGTCTCGCGATGAGCGAATTTCGTTGATCGTTACCGCAACTTCGCTTCCGCCGGCACAGACGACTGCGAGGCGCCCGGAACGAGGTCTTTCACGATCAGCATCTTCGATCGTCCTTCTCGGCCCCCCGGAAGGAAGAGCAGCTTACGGTTGGGATCGAACACCAGCGCGTGACCTTTCACATCGGCTGGCAATTCATCGATAGAGGTTAAACCACCCGCCGTGTTCAACGAGATCACCGAACCTCCGCCTGCTCCGTACAGCGTATGCGAAGCCGCATCGAACGACAGCGTTTGCACTCCGCGCGGCGCGGCCACACGCGCGACTTCGGAACCATTGTCCGCGTTCAGGGCCAGCACCCCCGACCGCACCGCCACGTACAATCTGCGCGACGTGGCGTTGTACACCAATCCCGCCGGTTGCGAAGCCTGCAGCTTGAACTGGTTCACTACTCTGATCTGCGGATCTACACTCACCACCGTAGCCTGGTCTTGTACGCTCACGTAAATCGTGTTGGCGTCACCAATGGCGATCGACTCGGGCCTTCCCCCAAGGTCGGTCGAACCAATCGACTGGCGCAGTGACGTGTCAACCGCTGTCAGCTTTGAATTGGCCTTGTCGCCTACGTACAGGCGCATGCCGTCGGCTGAGAGCGCCAGTACATCCGCCGATCCATCGACGCTGAAGCTGTCTTTTACTTCCCAATCCTGGGAAGAAATCACGGCGATCGTAGAGTTTGCGGTGGCGACATAAAAACGGTTGTTTTTTGCGTCGATTGCAATGCCCCGCGGCTGTGCGATGTTCGTGATCTGGGCCACCAAGCGCCGTCGTTGCGGATCGAAAACATCAATTGCGTTGGCGTTTGTCTGCGAGACGACCAGCAGGTTGTTGGCAAACGCGATGTCCTGGAAACCGGGGCGTCCCGGCAGGTCGATCATCGCAACCGTGCTCAGGTGGGCCGGACCTGTCCGGACAGGCGGAGGTACCGGTGCATTCGAACGTTGTGCCACTGCAAAGGTTGCGAACGACGCGAGGATCACCAAAGAAACAATTTTGCGCATGAGTATGGGTGACAAGATACAGCTCTCGTCTGAAACCTAAGATGCCGCTTCCCTGCTCTCTGGCTGTATCGCTACAATCAGAAGCACTTCTCGGCGGAAATTCATTATCTTCTGAATATGCTGTTCGGTGCATCCTTAATGTTGGAGGCTGAATGAAACTTGTCTACAGACTTGCGGTTCTCGGCCTCTCGCTATGCTCGATCGCTGCGGCCCAAGCCGCGCCTGCCGCGCGTTTCACCGGCCACGTCGTCGATTCCCAATCTCGGCCCATAACTGGCGCAACCGCAATTCTCACCGAAGCCGGACGCGTTTTACGTTCCACAACCGATGCCACCGGACACTTCAATTTCCCCGACGATGCGGCCACCGCCGACGTTCGCATCGAAATCCCTGGCTTCGCCCCGCAGACCCAGCATCTTGAGCCCGGCACTGATCTCGCTATTGAACTCGTGCCCGCCACCGTCACCCAGAACGTGGTGGTGTCCGCTACCCGCACGAATCTGCCGGAAGAAGCTACCGCATCCAGTGTGCGCGTCTTAGCCGCCGAGCAATTAGCTGATACTGCCGGTGTCACGCTTGACGACAAACTGCGTCAGGTTCCCGGATTCGAACTCTTTCGCCGTTCCAGCTCGCGCGTCTCGAATCCTACGAGTCAGGGAGTGAGCCTTCGCGGTCTCGGCTCAACCGCCGCTAGCCGTACCTTGGTCCTCGCCGATCTCGTGCCGGTCAACGATCCCTTTGGTGGATGGATTCACTGGGACGAGACCCCCGCGCTTTTGATTCAGCAGGTGGAAGTAGTTCGCGGAGGCGGTTCGGATCTTTACGGCAGCAGCGCTATCGGTGCTGTTATAGATCTCGTGGAAAGACCTCCCACGCTCGCGGCCGGAGAACTTCAACTCGGCTACGGCGCGCAGAACACTCCGTCCGCTTCGTTGATCGAGTCTCTTTCCCACGGAAACTGGCACGGCCTGGTCGCTGGCGACTTTCTGCGCACGGATGGATACGTTCTCGTCGCCCCGGCCCAGCGTGGTCTAATCGACATTCCCTCCAACGTGCACTACCAGAACGCTGATGTCCAGATCGAGCGAACTTTCGGCGCCGTCGGACGCGCCTTCCTCGCCGGAAACGTGCTCAATGAAGCACGCAGTAATGGCACCGACATCCAGAACAACGCGAATCGTCTTTGGCGCTACGACACTGGCTTCGACTGGAACACCAGCACCAGTAGCACCCTAAAGCTTCGTGCATACGGTGCTACCGAACATTACCGTCAGAGTTTTTCGTCCACTGCTCCCGACCGAAGTTCCGAGACTTTAACTCGATTGCAGCGCGTCCCCACCGGCGAACTCGGTGCTTCCGCGCAGTGGCTACAGTCTTTCGGTTCCCATTTCACCCTCGTGGCCGGAGCTGATATCGAAGACGTGCGGGCAACCGATTTCGAAAGCACGTTTTTCATCCATCCCACCGGCTACATCGACACGACAGCACGCCAACGCGAGACCGGTGTGTACGGTGAAGGAATTCTGCAACTGTCGCAATGGACCATCACCGGTTCCGTTCGCTTCGATCACTTCGTGAATCTCGACGCCGAGCAGTGGTCGCTCGCTAAGGGTGTACTCACTGATACACCCATTCCCGACCGCACCGAGAACGTCGGCAATCCACGGCTTGGCGTAGTTCACCGGCTCACGCCGAATTTTTCGTTAACCGCGAGCGCCTTCCGCGCCTTCCGCTCGCCGACGATGAATGAGCTCTACCGCACCGGACAGGTGGGACAACAAATTACGCTTGCTAATCCTCTGCTTCGCTCCGAACGCGCCACCGGTTGGGAGACCGGAACGCAGTGGACCGAGCCCGCACGCAATGCAGTCGTTCGTGCCAGTTATTTCTGGACGGAAGTCAACCGCCCAGTCACCGCACTCACGCTTTCCCAGTCCGGCAGCACGATTACCTTGCAGCGCGAAAATTTGGGCCAGATTCGCAGCCGTGGTGTCTCGCTCGATGCCGAAATCGCGCCGCGCTCCTGGCTATCTCTCAGCGGCGGGTATCAGTTCGCACGCGCTACCGTAACCCGTTTCGATCAGAATCCCGCGCTGATCGGCAACTGGATTCCCCAAGTCCCGCGCAACACGGTCACAGCACAAGCGACGGTTACGCAAAAGCGCTGGGGCACACTCGCTCTCCAGGTACGCGGCACCGGCCATCAGTTCGACGACGACCAGAATCATTTCTACTTGCACAGCTTCTTCCGTACTGATGCCTACGCAGGCCATGAGCTGAATCGGCACGTCGAACTCTTCGCTTCTGGGGAGAATCTCTTCGACCGTACCATCGAAGTCGGACGCACCGCGGTGCTGACTCTGGGCACTCCACGCATCGTGCAAGGCGGAATACGGCTCCGATGGAATGATGAAAGTCGCTGATCGACAACGAACCGACGCGACTTGGCCAACCGTCAAAATCATCTGGTATGATTGCATCTGATACACTGCACCGCGCGCGGAGAGATGGCCGAGTGGCTGAAGGCGGCGGTTTGCTAAACCGTTATACGGTCAAAAGCTGTATCGGGGGTTCGAATCCCCCTCTCTCCGCCAGCAAGTCATTTATCTCCAGCAAGATAGCCTCTCAGTTCGAATCCGGTGCGGTTTCGCCGGCTTTCCTTTGAATTCAACATCTAAACTGGACCAGAGAGACGCCGAAGCAGCGACGTCTCCTCTGAAAGAGCGCGGTTTCTCTCCACTCGCCACTCTAGTGGTCCAGGTTCGCGTCGAAGCCGTACCGGAGATTCGTGCGACTGTGTGCTCCGCTTTCGGTCAATGCGAACCGGGTTCACCGATTCCCGCCACGATGGATCGATTTCGACGCGCCGAGGTTTGAAGAGGCGCATGCCGTCGCGTCAGATGGTAAATGTACGACGGATTGCTGTCGAGAAATCGCCATACCGCAAGTAATCGGGGTATGGCAAGATTGTGAGTGGTAAGGGCTGTGGCTGTTCACGACAGTTATCGTGAGTCCTCGAGCTACTCGACATGAAAAGACCGCTGACTTCGCTGCTCGGTTGCCTTGTTNNACGCCGGTCTGATCGCTGTAGAAGCTGCGCTGGCCGCTCGTGCCTGCTGTAACCGGGTTGCCGTTCACCGCGAACGTATACTGCGGTGTGGTCGTACCGCCGGAACCGGCCGAAAGGGCGAAGGTGTAGCCGCTCTTCGTGCCGCTTCCCAGAACGTTATCGATCATGCAGGCGCCGGTCGAAGTCGCACCAGTGGCGCCGGTACAGGTGTTGGCGTTCGGTCCGAGATTTTTCAGAGTCGTGGAGAAGCCCACGTCTGTGTAAGCGGATGAATAGGTCACTTCCGCAGTGTTCACAGTGCGGATAGAACCCACTGCCGACGCTTCGTTTGCGGCCATGCGCGAACGCAGCAAGTTAGGAATTGCAATCGCAGCGATGATGAGAATGATTGCCACGACGATCAGTAATTCGATTAGCGAGAAACCTTTTTGTTTACGCATCCCATTTCCCTTCAGATTTTTCGGCCCCCGCGAGCTGTCGTTCTGGCGCATCCCTACTGCTGTCACCACATTAGGCCCAACTCGATTAGAGCAACTCGGGCTCCATAGCCGTAAAGTGACTAGCGCCACCGTGTCAGGCCTGTAAGTGGAACAATCCCAGTGAAGTAGCGTACGTTGGCCAAAATCTGGTGATATCGTTCGTTTTGCGATGGAGCTGCGAATGACAAAATTTGTCAATTCGGAATGCACAGAGTGTCACTCGGTTGGCATTAACCAGCATCCAGCGAGAAGTAGCTGGGACAGAATCCCATCGTCTGGGTGCTTGCGGCGATCCCCGCGATCATGGCGCTGATGGGCATTCTCGTATTGATCCGCGAGTATCAACTGTGGTCGGAGCCGCGATAA
>PLWX01000219.1 GCA_003151155.1 Acidobacteriaceae bacterium | reverse complement strand
TAAATCGAATTCAATTTGTGAGCCGTGCCCTTGAACGGGCGCGGCTTTTCGTTCTATGGTCGAAATATGCTGAAAACATTCTTAACCATAGTCTTGCTCGCGACATTTTGTGTGGCGCAGAAGGTCGAACAAGTCGCGAAACCATCTGCGGAACTGCCAAGTGCGATTGCTGGAGCGGTCGAGGATCACGGCTTGCGAGTGCTGGACAAAGATGGCACGCCCCTCGTCTCGGTTTGGCTGGCGAAGTCGGTGAAGACTTCGAAGAAAGAAGTAGAGGGTGCGAATTATCCGCAGCTCGAGCCTTCGTCGTTTGTCGGGGTGATCACGTTTGATTCGGAGGGCAAGGACCTGCGCGGCCAATCCATCGCGAAGGGAACTTATAGCCTGCGGTACGCGCTGCTGCCCAGTGACGGGAATCACATGGGCGTTGCACCGAATCGTGACTTCTTGTTGCTGCTGGCACTGAGCAGCGACTCCGACCCCGCGACCATTTACAGCGAAAAGCAACTCTATCGGGCAAGCGGGAAGGTGGCGGGGACAGGGCATCCGGCGGTGCTGAGCTTGATCGCCAACGATGGCAAGCCCGGGACGGTGAGCACCAGCCCCGAAAGTTACGTGGTGCTGCACTTTTCGTTGGTCACTTCGGACGGAGCTTTGCCCATAGCGTTGATCGTGAAGGGTGTGGCGCAGCAATAGGCTTCACTGAATATCGATGTGAACTATGCCCGAGCTTTCGTCGCCACTCAGCGTGTAGGCGGTGATTTTGACGTCCGCCGTTTCAGGTGGGCCCTTTTGCGTGACGAGATTGAGTGTCGCCGTCGCGCTAGCGGCGGCGGTGAAGTCGACGATGTAGGGGCTGAGCGAGCAGGTGAGGCCGGACGCGATGGTCGAGCAGTCGAGATACATCTTGCCGCTGCCGGGTGCGGCGGTGAGGGTCACAGGCACTTGGGTGGAATCGTCTGAAGCGATGGTTGCCGTTGCGGCTTCAATTTTGGGGCCGGGAATCGCGGCGGCCTTGTAGACGCGTACGTAGTCGACGAGCATATCCGCGGGGTTGGGCGTGTTCGGTGCAGTGGCTTTGGGCCACGATCCTGCCGATCCGACAGCGAGATTCAGGATGAGGAAGAAGGGTTGGTTGTAGACCCATGCTTTGCCGACTGGAAGTTGATGCGGGGTGGCGGTGAAGAAAATGTTGGCCGGGTCGTCGACGTAGAACTGGATCATGTAGGGCGACCAGATGGCTCCGTAGGTATGGAAGCCAGTGTCGACGCGCCCACCGTGCGGAAATTCAAAATCATTGCGAATGCCGTAGTCCCCGGAGTAGGCCGGCCCGTGCAGGGTGGAGCGAATACGCGCGGGACCCAGGCCACCAACTACAGGAACATTTTCCATGAAATCGATTTCGCCGGAAGCCGGCCATCCGATCTTGGCAATGCCGTCGCCGAGCGCCCAGAAGGCGGGCCAGAGGCCGGGGCCGGCGGGCATCTTGATGCGTGCCTCGATGCGGCCATACTGGAATGCCTGGTGGCCTTCGGTCTTGATGCGGCCTGATGTCCATACGCCGTGGTGCTCGGTGGCGCGTAATACGAGGTGTTCGCCATCGAAGGAGACGTTTCCGTCTTTCTGGTCGCAGACGCTGATCTCCTGCCACCCGGCTTCGAAGCGCGGCTTGGATTGATCATGCTCGGAAGGGAAGCCTGGGCAATAGATTTCGACCTCGCGATTGACGCGGAGATCGCCGATATCGAAGTTCCATTTGGCGGGATCGAGGCGGGAGTCGGGTGGCTGATGAAACTCATCCTGCCAGACCGGCGTGCCCCAATTTTGCGCGAGAGAGGACATCGAGCACGCGACAAAGATCGCGATCAGAACAAGAGTGCGGAGAGTAGGCATTCTTTTGAAATATAGCCGCCTGCGATTTGGTTGCAAAGCAAAGAGCCCGGAGAATCTCTCCGGGCTCGATGGTTCTGTTTCGATTTGGTTACGGGAGCACGTAGCGGAAGGAGGTCAGCACAACCGCTTCGCTTCCTTTCGGAGTAGTGGTCGCGAGGTTGGTGGTGGTGCCGGCCCAGGTGTTCTTGCGGATGAATTCCGCCTGAGCGCCCCACTGGATAGTGCCGGCAGGTCCCTTGTAGAAGCGATACCAGAAGCCAGTGGTAACTTCCTGCAGGTTGCGGAAGTTCGCCTGGCACTTGGTATCCGTGCCAAGGTAGGTCTGTTGGCAAGCCGAGTTGTCGGCCAAGGATGAGCCGTAGCCGTAGCCTTTGTGATCGGTGCCAACGTACCAGTCACGGCCTACATATTCATCGCCGCCGTAAAAGTACCAATCCAATTTCGGCGTGGGGTGGAGTTCGAGACCGGCAAGGCCTTGTGCTTCCTTGAGCGGAATCAAAGCGCCATCCTGGGCATAAGTCACGTCGATGTTGGTGGAATCGGAGTAACGACCGATGCCTTGTCCGTAGTTGGCTTGCAGGATCAGGTCAGCCTTCTTGGGAACCAACGGAAGGATACCGTTGACGCCGATGCCGCCGCCGAATGCCTTATCGCTGTAAGTCGTCGAACCCGGGGCTCCCGCCGCGAGCAGCGGATTGCCGGGGATTTTATCGCGGAATACACGCATCAGGCCTTTGACTTCAAAATGTCCCCAGCCAGGTTCGAATGCGAGCTTGGTGACGACGTCAGGCATGAAGTCGGTGGCAAGGCTGTTGGTGGCAGCGAAGGTCGATCCGGCCGGACCCGTTGGGCCGTTCGCCGGGCCGAAAACTCCGGCAGGCGAGGTGAGCGAAGACGGGTTCAGCAACTCTGGATTTTCTAACGCGATGGCGAACCAAGTCTTGTTGTGGAAGTTCTTGGTCAAGCGGACGGTCGCGAGGCGGGCAAAGTCATAGCCCACAACGTATTGTCCGTCGATCGTCGCTGGAATCCATTCCTGGCGGGTTTCGATGCCCTTCTTGTTGGAAGACCACAGACTCCAGGTTTGACCGCCGGTGATCGTCCATCCGTTATTGAAGGCAGCTTGTCCCCACAATTGACGCTGACGAGGAGTAAAGCTGCTGCTCTGGTTTTCGTTCGCGGTCGGAGCTGCGCCCAGGAAGTCCATTTCCCAGTAGCCGCTCAGCTTCGCGTTGTTGATTTTGCCTTCAGCCAAGAGCGCCATGCGCGACTGGCGTGCGGTCATGCGGAATTCCGTAAGCTGCGAGTTCGGCGAACCGTTGTACGGGATACCGTTGAACGANNTTATAGTGGATGGCTCCGGGATTTTCGAGATCAACCACGCGCTTCTGGGTTTCCTGGAAGGTGGTGACGGAGTTGGTGGTCACGGTCTTCAGGTCAGCCAAGTCGGTCTGCACCGATTGCAACTGCTGCTGGTTCTGTGCGGAGGCGTTTTGCGCGGCCTGTTGCGCCTGGGTTGCGGCGCTCTGGGCCTGGCTCACGCTCTGCTGTAACTGCTGGATGGTGCCATCCCGCTGCTGCACTTGTTGCTGCAGGGTTTGGATCTGCTCGTTCTGCTGTTGCATCGAGTGGCGCAACTCTTCCAGTTGCTCCGAAACGGTGGGGCCGGCAGGCTTCTTGTGGTGAACGGTTTTATGTTTCGTGGTGGTGGTAGTCGTCGTGGATGTCTCTTGTGCCAATGAAACGTAAGGGGTGACGAGCACGGCGACAGAGATCAGGCCAGCAAGCACGGAATTAGCTTTCAACATCTCTCCTCTCCAACGGAAGCAGTTCGTGTCGGATATTCATGAGAATTCACTTCATCCCTGCAGCGCGGGTCGTAGAACCAAAGACTCGTCTAGAGCAACAAGCGCGTCTTCTTTCCCTTTGCAGAAACAGGATCCAGTCGCGCTAATCGCAGCGGGAGTTCACCTGAATACTATTAGGGGAATCCGAGTAGCAGGTTAAAGGACGGTAAAAACGAGCAATGTTGCTGCTATGGTAAACCAAGAAGGGTAACTACTGATGATCCGTGAACTTCCGTGCGCTGTCTGGGATGGACAGCGTGGCGCGGGTTTGCGATAAACTAGCGACAACGCTGCTCGAGGGACTTGAAGCCGGGCCGATTACCTCCTGTAATGCCGGTCGATCCCAATGAAAGTCAATTCTGAGGAGGAGACCGACTTGGGCCATTCTTTGGGCCGTCCGATTCGCGCCGTGGTTACCCTTGGCTTGGCCGCATTGTGCGTTCTTCTGCT
>PLWX01000049.1 GCA_003151155.1 Acidobacteriaceae bacterium | reverse complement strand
TTTTGAAGACCGGGGAGGTCACCGGACCTCTTTCGCTTCCGTCATTCGATTCTACCGTGTGAACGTCAACACCTGACCCGGAGGCACCGAGACACGGAGTTTTTCTTCTTTTTGGGGTTGCGAATCGAGAACGCGTACTTCTTTCCATATCAATCTTGATGATTCATTCGCCAAGGGGTCAACACCTAACGAGGAGGGACGGAAGCGAGAAGTTTTTGATTCGCAGTGCGGGTTTGCGAATCGAATTGGTTGGTAAATCGCAGGGGACGGAGTTGGGTCTATGGTCGCTCGCGCTTTTTCGTACGTTCAACTCGATGTTTTTTCTTCGACACCGCTGGAAGGGAACATGCTCGCCGTGTTTCACGATGCCCGGGGATTGAGCGATGCCGAGATGCAGGCGATCGCGCGGGAGACAAACCTTTCGGAGACGACGTTTATCGTGCCGCGAGATGCTGCGACGGAAGCACGTGACGGGGTCAAGGTGCGGATCTTCACTGTGGCGGAAGAGCTAGAATTCGCCGGACATCCGACGCTGGGGACGGCGTATGTGCTGCATCAGCGCGACAAGAAAGATCAGGTGGAACTTGATTTGCGAGTGGGGAAGATTCCGGTGAACTTTACGCGGGACGAGCGCGGCCTGGCGTTCGGCGAGATGCGACAACGGGACCCGGAATTCCGACAGGTGCACGGGGACCGCGAGGCGATTGCTCGTGTGGCGGGAATTTCAGTCAGCGACTTGAATGCGGATTTGCCGGTACAAACGGTGTCGACGGGGATGCCGTTCGCGATTGTTCCGGTGCGGACACTGAACGCCATACGCAACTTGAGATTCAGTTGGCAGGCAGCATCAGAATATCTGGCGAAGACGGATGCAAAGTTTCTCTACTTTGTTACGCGAGAGACGGAGGAGCCGTCATCGACCCTGCATGCGCGGATGATCTTCTATAACGGCGAGGATCCGGCAACGGGATCTGCGGGCGGGTGCTGCGCGGGGTGGGCGGTACAACATGGCGTAGTGGAGTCGGAAGCGCGGGCAGTAATCGAGCAAGGCTTCGAGATGAAGCGGGCGAGCCGCATTCATTTCCGGGCAACGAAGAACAACGGAACAGTCACGAACGTGAGAGTGGGTGGGCATTGCGTGCAGGTAGCCGAAAGCACTTTGCGTATTTGAGCACTAACAAAGGGTGCGGTGTTTGGTTACCCGGTGTTTTTGCACATTGCACAATCTTAGTTGCGTTTAATTTGGGATTGGCGTTGCATGTGACGCAAGGAAACGACGTTAAAGTTTTTTTCCACATCTTGCACAGGCAAGATTACTAGTTAGGGTACTTTACAGCGACAGGTTCGCCCCGTAGGATCAGCCTCGCTCTGGCTCAGAAAAAATTGGAAGAAAGTGAACGATGGAATGCGCTCGCATTCCCTCATAGTGTGTGCCCTTCATGAAACCCAAGCGCACGATTCTTTGCGTCGACGACAACGAACAATCTCTCTCGATCCGAAAAGTAATGTTGGAGACCCGCGGGTACCGCGTGGTGACAAGTCACAACGGACGCGAGGCGCTGGAAATTTTCAGTAAAGGCGGGATCGATCTGCTGCTGACGGACCTGGTGATGCCAGAGGTGGACGGGGACGAACTGATCCGGCGAGCGAAAGAGCTGTCACCGTTCACGCCGGCGATTCTTTTTTCGGGCCACACGAAATTTTGCACGACGGATACTTGCGCCGATATATTTTTGCCGAAGGGAGCCCATGCGCCAATCGAATTGCTGGAACGAATACGGTTGCTCCTGGTGCGTAAGCGCGGTCCCAAACGAGGGGCGACGAGTCGGGGAGTCGAAGTCGAGGTTCGTTGACAGCGCGGGCAGGCGCTGCATGAGTTGGATCCAATAATAATAAGGAACAAAAGAACCGGCCGATCGGCCGGTTTCGTATTTCCAGACCGTCAATTTGAAGCAGGTACTCTGCTCGGGTGATTTCCTTAGAAGCAGAGTAACTGGATTCCTGGAGTAGGAAAACTAGGCTCAAGCCGAGAGCATGTTGATATCCAGAGTCTCACCTCTGTAAGTAATGGCAAGGATTGAACAGAATCTCTGAGTTACGGAATATGGGCTAGTTCTTAACTAAGTAAGAACCCGGATATAACTTAAGGTTAAAACTCCAACAACATTAAGTCCAAAGGAGGATGTTGATCGACAACCTTAGCGACTAACCTGCACGAGGTCGCAAGCGAGAGGACAGTTCGATCGCCTTGCCCAGCACGCATACCCAGGTTGGAGATACTCCCTCGTGAAAGCAGTACGCCTCCTCGCATCTTTACTTTCATTTTCGGTCCTCTCCTTCGGCGGGGTTTCGGTCAGTGCACCGAGCAATGGTTCCAGTTCAGGTTCTCCGGTTCGTTTTGTAGCTTCCGCGTCGTCGAGCCATCCGATCGCGGCGATGAGCGTTTATGTGGATAACAAGGTGGCGTACAAGGTAAATGCCGGAAGCATGGACACCATGGTCAGCATAGGGTCCGGATCGCACTATGTAGTGGTGCAGGCTTGGGATACGAGTGGGGTGGTGCTGAAGGCCGCGCCGATGACGGTTACGGTGAGTGGCGGCACGGGCGCTCCGCCGAACTCCACGACATACTCGAATGTGAACCAGATGACAGGGTGGCAGTGGTGCGATACATGTGCGGGAGCCGGCGGCAGCGGTCCGACGGCGAAAATTTCAATGGAGCAGAACATTGGAAACCCGGCACTGGACGGGCAATCGGCGCAGTTCGACATGGCAGGAAGCAAGCCATACTCGTCCGCAATCTGGTGGAAGCAGTTGGGAGCGAACGCGAACGCCAGCAATTTCGTTTACGACCTCTATTTCTACGTGAAGAATTCGAGCGCGGTGCAGGCGTTGGAATTCGATGCAAACCAGTCGCTGAATGGCAAGAAGTACATTTTTGGAACGCAATGCGATGCGTTGGGACATCATGCCTGGGATGTGTGGGACACGGCGAATGCTCGCTGGGTGCAGACCGGGATCGCGTGTTCGGCTCCGGCGGCCTATAGCTGGAATCACCTCACGCTTGAATTTCAGCGCGTGAACGGGCAGGCAAAGTTTGTCTCGGTAACGCTAAACGGTAGCAAAAGCTACATCAACAAAGTGTTCTGGCCGGAATCGATTAACGCACAGGAACTCAACGTCGCGTTTCAGATGGACGGTAACAGTTCGAACACCCCGTACAGCACCTGGCTTGACAAGGTGAACTTTACAGTGTGGTAAACGCAAATCATTCTGGCCAAAACATAAACGCAATACTGTAGGACTGCGGTACTCGACGGAGGAATTACGATGCGCATTCATCCAATAGGCCCTGCTGTGTTTCTTCTAACCTCATTGGCGGCAGCATCGGTTACGGTGACGTCGCTAACGAATGGATCGACGGTTTCCGCGCCGGTCCAAGTCACTTCAACCTCTTCCTCGTCGCACTCCATCGTTCAAACGATTGTGTACGTCGACAACAAAAACGCTTATCAAACGTCGACAGGGACGGTGAATACTTCGCTAACCGTGGCCACCGGTAGCCATACGATGGTCGTGCAGTCGTGGGACAGTGGCGGCACAGTGCTGAAGTCATCGGCGATCACGTTTAAGGTGACGACATCTTCTTCCGGCGTACCGGCGAACGCGAAGAAGTACGCCACGATCGAGCAAATGACTGGCTGGCAATCGTGCGACACGTGCGCGGGGGCTGGTGGTAATGGGCCAAAGGCAGTGGTTACCATGACCCAGAATGTTTCTTCGCCCTCTCTGGATAGCAAGGCGGCGCAAATGTACCTGAAAGGCAGCACACCGTATTCCGGCGGGTTGTGGTGGAAACAGCTTGGCGCGAACAGTGCGGTTAGCAACTTTCAGTACGATCTGTATTTCTATCTGAAGGACCCAAGCGCCGCGCAGGCTCTCGAGTTTGACGTGAATCAATCGATCAATGGGAAGAAATATATTTTCGGAACGGAATGCGATATCAAGGACCACCACGCGTGGAATATTTACGATGCGGCGAATCACAAGTGGATGGGGACCGGAATCGCGTGCACTGCGCCGACGGCTTATGCGTGGAATCATCTGACTCTGGAATTCCAGCGGGTGAACAGCCAGATGAAGTTTGTAGCTGTCACGCTCAACGGGAAGAAGAGCTACTTCAACAAGTCGTATAACGCAGCTCCGAGCGGCGTAAGCGAACTGAATGTGGCGGTGCAGATTGACAGTGATGGTAACAACACGGCATACAGTGAGTGGGTCGATAAAATCACGCTGAGCGCCTGGTAGTTGTTGCAGCAGCGAGACATTCAGGCATGGCGAGAGCCATGCCTTTTTCGTTGGCTGACGGCGATAGGGCTCGCGCACATCGTGTAATATCAAAGATTCGGTCCGTACGTGGGTGACGCGGTGAGACGGGCGGACAAAGACCAGAGTATTCATGGCTGCAATCATCCAAGCGCAGGAATTACGCAAAACCTACAAGATCGGCAAAGTCGATGTTCCGGCGTTGCGCGGGGTCTCGTTTGAGGTAGCCGAGGGCGAGTTTGTCAGCGTGGTCGGACCTTCCGGAAGTGGAAAGTCGACACTGTTCTATATTCTGGGCGGATTGACGAAGGCAGATGGAGGGCGCGTGCTGATCGGGGGCACTGACTTCGCACAGCTCTCCGATGGTGAGCGGACGCGGCTGCGGAAATCGAAGATCGGGTTTGTCTTCCAGAAATTCAACTTACTGCCAACCCTCAGCGCGCGGGATAACATCTCGATCGCCCGCGATATTGCCGGGCGCAAGTCGACACCGGATGACGACGCGCACTTCCAGAAGATTACAGCGCTGCTTGGTATCGATAAGCGTCTCGATCACCGGCCTTCCGAGTTGAGTGGCGGAGAACAACAGCGGGTAGCCTTGGCGCGGGCACTCATCAATCGCCCCGCGATCGTGCTGGCGGATGAGCCAACCGGCAACCTCGACACGAAGAACTCCGACATCGTTCTCAACATGCTGCGGCAATCGAACAAGGAATTTGGGCAGACCGTGTTGATGATCACGCATAACCCGGAGGCAGCAGCATTCGGCGATCGCATCATTCACATGCGTGACGGAGAGATCGTGCCTGCAGCGAAAGATCCGCAAATGCCGTACGATCCAGCGAAGCATTAACCGCGGCCTTATTTGACCGGGCTTCGTTACGCTTTGTATAATCGATGTTGCTGAGCGGGAGTAACTCAGTGGTAGAGTGCGACCTTGCCAAGGTCGAAGTCGCGGGTTCAAATCCCGTCTCCCGCTCCATTACGATCTGTTCAGTCCCTCGCAGCGGCGAGGGTTTTGTGTTTAGACCCGCATCTCGCGCGTGAGCAGCGATGGGGTAAAATACAAAAGTCAAATCAAGGCGCGGTACCCAAGTGGTAAGGGAGAGGTCTGCAAAACCTTTATGCGTCGGTTCGATTCCGACCCGCGCCTCCAAATTCTTCTAGCACTTCCAATCAAACACACAACTTAGCGGCGGAGCGATGTTTCGCTCCCGTTCGCCTTCGTTCGCTCTCAATGGGCGAAAGTCGGGGCGAAAGGTGGACGAAAAGTGACCAAACACTTTGCCGATCCGAGCCGGTGCGCCTGCAAGCAAAAACGCCCCGAGCCATTTCTTCTCAGGGCGTCTCGTCGGCATATCCTCCCAGAGCTGCCGACGCCTGCACGAGTGATACTCAGCCCTCCGCAGCACAACCGAAAGAGCACTGCCGTAACGGGAGATCCGACCTACCGGTGGTTCGCCCGGGAGCCACTTAGAACGCTCGGGCGTTCGGAATGTTCAACCGAAGGATCACCAACCGGAAAAGGAGAGACCAAATGCCCTTGATTCCAGCCGACGCACTCACTCGGGTCCTCGCGGGACAAGACCCCGACCAACCCCAAGCCCCGGTTCCGCCGAAACCCATACTTGCCCCGCTGCAGAAGTTCGCGGCAGATCCGCTGGAGCCGGGGAACTACCCGGATAGTTCCCTGACCCCAGCCTTGAAGAGATTCGTAGCGGCTCCACTGGCGCAAGGGAACTACCCGGACAGTTTCCCGACCCAAGCCTTGGAGAGATTCGTGGCAAATCCGCTGGGGCGAAGGAACTACTCCCCGCGGGGAGTAGTTCGCCGCAAGCAGTAGCCAGGAACTGAGAAGGCCGACCCGAAGGCTAGGGCCCCTGTCCCTCGCGCACTGATCGGGCTAAAAGAGAGGCTTCGCGGACGGATGGAGATGATCTGTCCGCGGCTATTCGGAGAGCAATTCGACCTCTTCGCCGACGAGCCGATGGAAGACCACAGCGAGAAGAGTCCTGGAGCAACGAACGCTTTCCATGGCCAAGTAAACGCCCGCGACGCATACGACTACCCGCATCACGACATAAAACGAATACGGCCATCTCCCTAGTGCAGCCGCCATGAGGAATGCGACCGCGACGACCGCTATTCCCCATATCGATTTCATTAGAGTGTCCTCGGCGGAACACGGTAGCACAACTCTACCCGCCGCCCATCCCTAATCAGAGGGTTTACTAGAATCGCGTTGATAGTGGCATCTAGGTTTCTTCAGGTGTAAAGTGTCGAGCGTGAAGACGCTCATTGTGATGGTTCTGCTTTGCTCTCTTTGTGCTGCGGCCGACTACCAGACCGCTACGCTTCTATCAATCACTGACCGCAGTTCCAATCGCACCATCGGGAACCCTAACAACGTCGTCACGGTGACCGATGTGGAGTACCGCGTAAAGGTGCGCTTGAATGACATGGAGATTACCGGCTCGTACTGGCCACGCGCTCGCTGGAGCTACGCGCCGACGGATTTCATCGCCAATGACCCGGTAAAGATCAGGATTGAGAAGGACTCGATGTTCGTCGTCCGCCCCAATGGGAAGGAACTGAAAACCAAAATCGTGTCGCGCTCGCGGGTTGCCAGTGAGTGAAAGCTGCAGAATCTACCGGATATAAGATCGCAGGTAATCCGGGCGTAAACTAGGGGCATGAATCTTACGTTCCGGTGCGTCACGTGCAAATACCCGCACCACTTCGAATCGGATGATCTTCAAGGGAAGGCATCGGTTTCATTCACCTGCACCGGCTGCGGGACGCCGCAAGAAATAGAACTTCCATTCAAAAAGAAGAGCCGCGAGGCTGAGAAGTAGGCGGCTTCAGCGGGCTCCGTCTAATTCACTCAGTTGAGTAACCAATGAGCCGATTTGCTCCATTTGAGATCGGCATTCGCTTGGTCGCGAATCTCCGGCACACTCGAGGTATTCAAACCTCGCGCCGCCGATGCTGACAGACGGTTACGTCTGTTTTGCATCGCCTATCCTCACTACGTTCGCGGCTTGAGGTCGTCCATCCTTACCGTCCTCGATCTCGAACTCCACAGCGTCCCCCTCGCCCAAAGTCCTGTATCCCTCCGTGGAGATAGCACTGTAATGGACAAAGACATCGGCCCGGTCCGGTTGACCGATGAAGCCGAATCCCTTGGCGTTGTTGAACCACTTGACGATGCCCTTCAAACGATTCCCTTCCATGTGTCCTCGATCCTGCCTGCACTCTACGGCTCCTGCAACCCACAGCGGAAAAGATGATGCCTATCACGCAAGCCTCATAGGATTTCATGAACGCCATTTAACGCCATCCCTGGCGAGCGCCGCTTTTACGCTATCTGTGGGATATCCGGCGACCGGGGGCGGGTGTTTAATTTTGCAACATGCCCGAAAATTCAAATTCGGAACAGGTGAAAGAACTAGAAATGCTGCGCCATGAGTACAAGGCCGCTATGGGTGAAGCCACCGATCCTGACGAAAAATGGCGTCTGCATCGGATTTTGCAGGAACTCAACTTATGTATTGAACGGCTCGTCCAGCAGCGGGAGAATGCAAGTTTGGACGCGACCAAAGCTCACGACCTTAGGAGTTGTTTTGATGCCAAAGCCCAAGCCGACCTTAAGCGAAGATGCTGAGCGCATTTATCGCGACATGACGAACGGGGCAAGACTTGTTACTCGTACCCGTGCATTGGATCGATTTGGCTCGCACGCCCTCATCCGCGAAGGAAAAGCCTTCAGAGCAGTGACTGGCAGCCAACTCCAGGAACTTCGCAGCGCAAAGAGAATTGAGGTCATCGAGCCCTCTGAGTCCAAATATCTGCTCTGCTACGAGCTTGTGAGTCCACGTCCACTTACTTAGTCGCTCTTGAGACCACGGGAGCGCCTTTGATCTTATCCTGTAGTTCGCGAACGTCATCCTTCTTGCTTGCCATCACAATCCTCGCAGGGTGAAGCTTGTTCCTAGGGGCCCCGTCGGCACACACGCAGGAGGATGCCGGCCTCGCTCCACAAGTCGGACATTCGTAATCGAGAGACGTTTTGTACATCGCGTTGACCTCGAAACCTGCGGCCTGCGAATATGCGCCACGAGCGTAATTCGCTCTCGACATTGGGGAACGGCGTAAAGTGGATGGCATGACACAGGTTACAGCGCCGCACTTAGTGGATGATGGCGCGGTAAAGCGCTGTTCAGCCTGCACCCATGTATTCGATTCAAAGTCTATTGCGGACCTGTGTAAGTCTTTTGCGGAACATGTCAGGCTGACCCACAAGCAGAAAAGCCGCGAGGGTCTGAACCAAGAAGGCGAAAGTTAAGTTGATCCCGATAGGGCGCGACAGACCGTAAAGAGCCCCACGCGCTCTGGCCGACAGCGCACTTGTGAATCTCTCGCTTGACGATGTCGCTGCCAGTTGAGCGACACTTAATCTCGAGCCGGAAATAGGTGTCTAATGTTTTTCGCAGACCGTGTGGTCCCAGCGTCGTGCGGCAGTCTTCCGCGATGGTGTGGATGGTCCACTTCTTGTAGAGCTGAAAATTGACGATCACGCGCACAAGCGAGCCTAACACTCGTTCCCGTTAATGCAGGCCCCATACGCCTACACTGGCTCAAATAACGCACCGCACCGGGCATCTTTCGGCGAGGGGAGTTATTCCAATCTCGCGATGAAGGAACAAGCCCAATCATCGAGAACCGATCCAGACCTCGACAGAGAAATTCTGTATCAAGATGCTTTTCGCAAGCGGTTTCAAATTTGGCTGAACCGCTGGTGGGCACTCAACGCGGCGAAGTCCGCCACGGACGGTTCCAGCTTCCATCCAGTCCTTCCGCCAAAGAAGCCGTCTCGCTCGGACCGATAGCCATGTTCCCTGGGCGCCGCTTTAAAACTCGTCGGCCCGAGGGTAAGAACGAACATCCCAACCAAGAACCGTTCGCTTGGCGTAGCCGAA
>PLWX01000242.1 GCA_003151155.1 Acidobacteriaceae bacterium | reverse complement strand
TGATATCCCGGTCCTTCTGAGCTACAGCGAGATAGCCTGAGCGAAAGAGCTGAACGACCTTGTCGTTTTCACGCAGGCCCTCATATGCGTCACGGACATCGGTCATTACCTGGCCACTCGCAGCCTTGTCCTGTTCTTGCGCCTGAGTAATGGCAAAACGTGTACGTGCGATCTCCCCCTGATTGCGATTGAAAATCGGCAGTGGAATGCTGCCATAAAACGTAACTGCGCTAGTGCCGTTGACATGGGAGTAGTTGCCCTGCATGGTTACATCCGGTTTGCCAATTGCCCTTTGCAATTCGTATTGGCTCTTAGCCGCGGTCACTCCCTGCTCTGCAGCACGGAGATCGGGGCGATTCTGTATCGCCTTCATTTGAAAATCCTCGAGATTCCCCTTGAGCGGCTGGTACTCGAAGGGCCCGGCCACATCGTAGTCGGGCGAAACCGATTCGTAGCCAAGCAGCTGGCGAAGATCGGAGAGGGCTTGGACCCTGGCAAGATCGGCCTGCTGGACGTCCGTCTCGAACTGCAGCAATTGCAGCTTGATCTTCAAGTAATCGTCTTCGCTGATCGCGCCCTTCTTGTAGCGCAGTTCACCAAGATCGACTGTTTGTCGAAAGCTCGACAAGTCTTGTTGCGCCAGTTCGAGAGTCGACTCAGCGAGCTGAACATTCACAAACAGGGACGCCACATTGAAGGTGAGGGTTCTTTCGTTGTCTGCTACCTGCGATTTCGTCTGCGCGGTGAGGTCCTTGGCGGCCTGGAGACGATGTTGGCGCTTCTTGCCACGTTCCAGAAGATAGCTCAGACCGATGTCGGCTTCAGTGGAGTTTTGCAGGTACTCGGAATTCTGATTCGCTGAGGTCAGCGGGAGATATTCCCAATCCCCGAAGAGAGTTGGGTTAGGACGGAGGTTCGCGGTCGTCTCTGATGCTTCACTCTGCTGAATGGTCGTGCGAGTAGCTAATAAATTGTGGTTGTGCTGAAGGGACTTTTCGATCGCCTCATCCAAACTGAGTCGGACAGGACCCTGCGCCTGTGCAAAGCACGCTGATACGATGGCCGCAGTTGCGACCACCGAGAGCAGGCGTCTTCTAAACCAGTGACGAACTTCAGATCTCAAGCGATCCCTCCGTTTCCGGGAGCTTGTCCTTATCGCTCGCGATCCAGACATACAAGGTAGGCAATAGGACGAGGCTCATTGCCAACGCGCCGATCAGGCCGCCCACAATGACGATGGCAAACGGACGTTGCGAGTCGGACCCGATAGCGTGCGAGAGCGCCGCGGGCACTAGCCCGAACGTGGCAACAAGCATCGTCATCATGATGGGACGAAGGCGGAGGACTGCTCCCTCTATCGCAGCATCGACAATGGTGTAGCCGCGGGCGCGTAGTTGGTTGATGTACTCGAGCATAATGACGCCGGTCTGCACCGACACTCCAAACAAGGCGAGGAAGCCGATCCCGGACGAGACACTGAAGTGCGTGCCGGTGACTAACAGAGCGAGCAATCCGCCGATTGGCGCCATGGCCACAACTGCGAGAATGAGCGACGCCCATTTCGAGGAGCGGAACATGGTGTAGAGAAGTATGAAAATGACCAATAGCGTCAGTGGGACGATGATTGCGAGCCGCCTCTGGGCGCGCTTGGCGCTTTCGTATTCGCCCGACCAATCGAGGCGATACCCCGGCGGGAGTTTCACCTTTTGCTGTATCTGGGACATAGCGTCTTCCACCGACGTGTTCAGATCCCGTCCACGCACATTGAACGTCACACTGACGTAGCGGCTGTTGCCCTCGCGGTAGATGTCATATGCCCCATCGACGACATTCATCCGCGTGAGTTGTGCGAGCGCGACACGTTCCCCGGAGGGCGACAAAAGGCGAATGTTGCTGATCGCGTGCGAATCATTGCGATACGGCTCCTGATAACGAACTGCAACGTCATATCGCTCCGGCGTGCCAAGAGGTAAAACCTGGCTTACCGCTTTACCGCCAACCGCTGTTTCAATGGCATCTTGAATGTCAGCCACGTTGATGCCGAACCGCGCTGCTTCTTTTCGATCGACCGTGAAGTTCAGGTTTGGCTGGCCGGTATCTCGATACAACTTGACGTCCGCGATGCCGCTTACACGCTGCATAATCGTCGCGATTTCTTCGCCCTTGTCTTCCAGCGTTCGCAGGTCATCGCCGAACAACTTGAGGGCGAGCTGACCTTTTGTACCCGTCAGCGTTTCTCCCACGTTGTCTTCAATCGGCTGGGAGAAATTCCAAGTTGCTCCTGGTATCTTGGAGATTTCCCGGTTCATGGCGGAGATGAGCTCTTCCTTGTTCTCGTGGAAGACTGGGCGCCATTGCGACTTAGGCTTGAGATCGACAAAATACTCGGTGTTTCCAAATCCGCCGGTATCGGTTCCGTCGTCTGGTCGACCGATCTGAGAGACAACCTGTTTGGCCTCGGGGAATGACGCGAATATCAATCGCGCCTGGTTCATGAACCGGGTTCCCTCCGTGAGGCTTGTGCTCTGCGCCAACGTGCCGCGTGCCCAAATCGAGCCTTCATCGAGATGGGGGAGAAATTCTGAGCCGATGATGCCGCTGAATGTCAGGAAAAGCGTAATCAACAAACCGGCCACGCCCACGCTTACCGTCACTGTGCGATGAGCGATACACCAGCGAAGCCTTCTGCGATAGCGTTCGGTCAGGTGCGACATGACCGGGTTCGGTATTTCCTTCACGCCGCGACGAAACAACGCACTCGCAAGGACGGGAACGATGAGGATGGAAAAAGTCACTGCTCCTAAAAGAGCGAACGCCACGGTCCAAGCCATTGGCCTGAAAAGGCGACCCTCGATTCGTTGAAGCGTGAAGATCGGCATGTAGGCCGTAACGATGATGAGAATGGCGTAGAACACCGGTCGCTGGACCTCATGCGCCGCTTCGCGAATGGTCTGCCCGATGGTCCTGGTCTTCGAGAAGATTTCACGACGGTGGCTGATGTGACGAACGATGTTTTCGACCATCACTACCGCTCCGTCCACCACCATTCCGAAATCCAGGGCGCCGAGCGACAGGAGATTTACAGGGACCTTCGTCAGGTCGAGCAGAATCGAGGCGAAGAGAAGTGAAAATGGGATGGTAAGAGACACGATGAGAGCGGCGCGCCAGTTCAACAGAAACAAGAAGAGAATGATGGTGACGAGGACCATTCCTTCGCCCAAGTTATGTAGGACCGTATCGAGTGTGAATGCAAGCAGGTCGCTGCGGTCGATCATTGGCTCCATCTTCACACCCGAAGGAAGAATGCCGTGATTCAACTGATATACCATGGCGTGGAGTTTCTCGAGCGTGGGACCTGAATCCGCGCCCTTGCGCATCATCACCTGCGCGAAGATGACATCGTCGTTGTCGACGATCACGCCATCTTGCCGGCGGATTGCTCTGCCCTCGTGTCCTAACCGCACCTTTGGCCCCTGGGACACCTCCGCAATGTCCTTCACTCTCAGGGCAGTACCAGATTTCGTAGTTAGCGCTGTCTGCTGGATGTCGCTTACATTCGTGAACAGGCCGAGGGTGCGGACGTTCATCTGTTGCAGGCCGGTCTCGACGAAGTTGCCCCCGGCATTTACGTTGTTATTCGCGAGTTGTTGCTCTACCTGGCTAATCGTCAACCCGTACGAGACGAGCTTATTTGGATCGACCTTTACCTGATACTCCCTAATCATCCCCCCGAAGCTACTGACATCAACGATGTCTGGAACAGACTTGAGTTCCTTAACGACGATCCAGTCCTGGATTGACCGAAGATCCATGGTGTCGATCTTGGGGTTCGTGCTGCGCAGTACATACCAGTAGATCTGACCTGTGGTGCTCCAGTCTGTGCCCATCGAAGGCTGAAGGCCCGCGGGCAAATCGGCTTGAGCGATGCGCTCAAGAACCTTTTGTCGGTTCCAGTCGTTGTCTGAGCTGTCGTCGAAGATCATCAGGACAAAGGACAATCCGAAAATTGACTCCGATCGAAGATGTGAAAGGTGTGGTATCCCGTTCATCTGGATTTCGATCGGGATCGTTACCTGCTGTTCTACCTCCTCGGCTGCGCGTCCCGGCCACTGCGTGATGATCGTTACGTAGTTGTCTGCGATGTCGGGATAGGCCTCTACGGGCAGATTGTGAAACGACACCGCGCCCCAACCGATCGCGAGTATGGCCAGTGAGACCACCACGAAGCGATTGTTCAACGCGAAATCGACGAGAGCTCGAATCATCCGTTATCTCAAAACAAGGTTCCGTTGGTTGTGCCTGTCAGACATCCCGATCGACTTATTCGTCGTGGGTGTGTTGGAGGACGAGCGCATTCGTGATCACTTGCTGTCCAGGCTCGATTCCCGCTGTGATTTCCTGAAGTCTCCCTGGTAATGTGGCGCCGCTCACTACTTCCACGCGGCGGAACTTCCTTTCAGGCGCAGGAACATATACCCAGTCGCGGTCGTGAATATGCAGGATGGCGCTGGCTGGAATAGCGACATGAACCTGTTTCTTCAGTCCTGAGAATTTGGCCGTCGCGAACATACCGGGTCGCATGAATCCCGGATTTCGAACTTCGACTCGCACTTTGGCAGTGCGAATACTGGGGTCGAGAATTGCACCGATATTGCTGATGGTTCCGGAAATCGTCTGGTCGGGATAGGCATTCAGCTTGATCTCCGCAGCTTCACCAATGTGAACGCCGGCAAGATCATTCTCATATACATCGCAAATAACCCACACATAAGAGAGGTCGGAGATGGTGAAGGGATTCGATCCGAGTCCCTGGACGCCCGCGGCATTCGTGACCTGCTGATCGGTGATCACGCCCGTTATCGGGGCGTAGATGTCGACGATGCCCTTCGGCTTGTCGGGATCGTTACCGAGCAACCGCAAATGTTCTTCAGTGGTTTCAACATCGACCTTGGCTTTCGCTTCGGCGTCCTGGGCGATTTGAAGATCATTCTGCGCGATTGCTCCATGGCTATAGAGATCCGCAGCACGTTCCAATTGAGTGCGGGCCAATGTCTCATCGGCTACAGCTTTCCGATAATCGGAGAATCCGCCGGTAACGTCGTCGCTGCGAACACTCAACAGCAATTGGCCTTTCTTAACCGCATCGCCCATGCGCGCATGAATCGCAACGACGCGCCCACTGGCAAGTGAGATCACGGGCACACTGCGAGAGATATCGGGACTGACCACGCCGGTAACTACGAGTGTAGGAGCCGCCGCATACAAGTTTGCCGTGGCAACCGGAAACTGTTCGGGATGATCGACTGCCAAAAGGTCGACGTTGACATCAGGTACTACCGTCGTGGGAGGAGGCGCTTCCGCTGCCGAGTTTTCTCGCTCACTGTTACACGACGTCAGTGCCACGAGCACTAGAGCGAAGAGAAACAGGAAAATTATCCTTGAGCCTTGCTCTTTCATCGTTCGAGACCGTCTGCTTCGCAAGTCGAGGATTCCTTCAAATAATGGTGAAGAACTCACGGCTAATACACAGGACCCACGGAGAAAGCACGTTTCTTGGGCTTCTGCCGCGGGTCCCACGAGTTGCTCCTCACGACGAAGAACAACATGCGGTCTGCTAGAACTTCACCATGATGGCGTATCTCATGCTGGGTTCATCCTTGCGCAAATCCGGAGCCCATCCCGCAACTGGCGTGGCCGGCGTGCCGGTGTTACCCCCAGGGGGTGTTATGCCGCCTGCCCCCGTGAAGTACGGGACATCCGCATGGCGATATCCATACTCTGCGCGGAAGGTAATGTATTGTTTCGGCATCCAATCGGCGGTTGCCGTCATGTCCCAAGCTTTGAAAGGATCTCCTGGATTCTGGCTAAAGTAGGGTGACCCGGAAATTGCGTCAGCACCGTTGATCGGTGGAAGGAGCGTCAGATAGCGTCCCGGGTTGTCCATCACGCCTCCGCCAAGCGTGACAGCATATAAGTCCTTCTTGAACCAGAAGCGGTTGTAAAGCATCCACCCAGTAAAGCTCTGTTTCGGACCACCCTTCGTGTTGCCGTGACAACTCACACCACCGCCGTACTCGCAACCTAAGTCGCCCGTCAGAGAGAATGCCATCTTGTCGAGAGTCTTCTCCGGCTTGTCGTAATACTTGATCTCAACGCTGTCATCGGTGTGAATTCGCGANNCCCAATCCCGGCTTACTGCCAAGCCGGCCATAAGACTGCCAGCCGTTGATGATCCACGGTTCGATCTTTAGCTTGTCCGTGGGAAACCACTGGATGCGAAGACCGTTGAAAAACCATGGCGTGTTTGAAGAAACATAAGACGGCTGGTAAGCCCAGTTGTCAAAATTGTAATAACTGAACAGACCGATGTACGAAACGAAAATGCCGGCGTCGATGTTCAGGCCGTGGTTCACATTGAAGTGGTAGCCGCCATACGCCTCTGAAACGTAGCGATACGCGTTGCGGAGGTCCCACTGCCCGCGTCCGGGGCTCGCATCATTCCGAGGCGTCGTGGTCGCAAACATGCCATTCATGGTCAAGATACGACCGCGGACATTGTCCCAGTGGAAGTCGCCGCCAACGCTGATCTGGTCCATCTGGAACTCATTCGAACGGAAGATCTCAGTCGATCCGCCGATGGTGTCATCTTTTGGATGATTGAAATCCTGGACATAACTGGTGTCGAACCGGATTTCGGGAGTGAAGAATTTCGAGTCCCACACGACATCCTTATTGCGGGCGTTGCCATTGAGCCATGTCCAATCCGCATAAG
>PLWX01000003.1 GCA_003151155.1 Acidobacteriaceae bacterium | reverse complement strand
GGACACTCTCCAGAGGTGACGGCAATCTCCAAGAGATCAAAACACGCCGTCAAACACACTGAAATCCCAGTCACGCCAACCCCGAAAACCCTACCCTGCCGCAATTTGCTAACTTGTGCAGACCTTCCTTAGCTCAGGACCGTTCAAATAAAGCTCTGGCCAGCAGAAATCGAAAAGCAGTTGGCCGATCTGGCGATCGCTCAATCCATTCAGGCGATCACTCAATGCGCCACCCACAGCCACTGCGTACAGGTGATCCAGTGGGCGCGGTGACTCGCCCAGTTTCCGTTGACGCTCGATCAAGTCGCGGGTGCTCCTCGGTTCATCGTCGAACTCATCGTCTAATTCCACAGCACACCCCAAACCCAGAATTTCACTTCTCTCGAAACGCTTCTCGGGCCAACAGCTTAAGAGCGGCCCTTCGACAGTGCCAATCACCTTCTGTACTACGAGCGCGGCGCAAAGAATGGCTAGAATTTGGGTCAGTGGTCTGCAAAAGCATGGGTTGCCTTCTTACCGGACTCTCTGCGCTGTTCCGTAGTATCGATAAGCTCAGCTGCCCTCCCACCACCCTTGGAGGAATATTCATGCGCGTCGCTCTGTATGCCAGAGTTTCTACATGCAACGGGCAAAGCCCCGAAATGCAGTTGGCCGAGCTGCGCGAATACGTGTCCCGGCGCGGCTGGGAAATCTTTTCCGAATACGTGGACCTCGGCATCTCCGGATCGAAGGAGTCACGCCCGGAACTCAATCGCCTCATGGCCGACGCGCACAAGCGCCACTTCGATGTCGTGCTCTGCTGGAAGGTGGACCGTTTCGGACGCTCGCTCAAACATCTAGTCAACGCACTTGCCGATCTGGATTCTTACGGCATTGCCTTTGTGAGCCTTCGTGACAACTTGGACCTGTCCACACCGTCGGGGCGGTTGATGTTTCAAATCATCGGAGCTATGGCCGAGTTCGAACGGTCACTGATTCAAGAGCGTGTTCGGGCCGGGCTACGTAACGCCAAGCTTAAGGGGAAGACGTTGGGGCGTCCGCGTCGGATAGTCAACGGCGACGAGATGGCCCGGCTGCGAGAGCAGGGCGCGAGCTTTCGCGAGATTGCAGAGGCAGTCGGTGCTTCCCCCGGCACGGTCCGTACACGGCTAATGCAGGGCGATTAAAAAACCCCACCGCCGCGAGCCTCATCCCGACATTGAAAATCCAGAACTTCAGAGTCCATCCAGAGCGGGTAACAAACTGATATTTTCTAGCCGCCGGACGGAAGGAGCCGCATGATGTTGTGTCTCGTTGATGGTTTTGAAGCCGCGTCCCTGACCGAGTTCACCACCAAAAACCATCGGAAGGTATTGGCTGGGCGGCACAAGTTCTGGGCCACAAATCAGGGCGCAGAAGAAGCCGTCGAGCGGGCGACTGCGCTTGTTCGGTTTGTGGCGAACGCTTCCGGCCACTGGTAGAGGATGCTCCAGTATTGGTGAAAATGTTCAAAGCCCACGTCGCCGAGCGCCATCCCGAGTTAGCCCCTGCGATTCCGAAAACGCTTCAATAACGATTCCGCCTTCGCTTCTTCACTTCACCCGCAAATTTCCACCGCCCGAGTGCTACCCCTTTCGCGCTGCGCGTGATCGTCAATTTCCACAGCTTTATAAAAGGCGGACGATTCATAAGGAAACGTTTGCCCCGGCACGCTGCTTCCCAATTGTGGAGCAGGAGCCGTGTTTCTTCATTTGGCCATTGGCAGCGGTGAGGGGCAGCGTTATGGTTCAAGGCAAGACTCTCCTTATTGTGATGGAGCCCCGTATTGCGACCCTACGGATGCGGGGCTTTGAACTACGGCAAATCTCGATTCGTCCACACTGCCGCGTTCTGCCTCCTCGACATCCAGAAATTTCCACCGCCCCCAGTGCTACGCTTCCGCCGTGTGCAGGATCGTCAACTTCCAATTGCTGCAGCTTCGTGCCTACTGCGCTCAGCAGGGTTGGAGCATTACCACGGAATATGTAGATGTGCTCTCAGGCGGTCGCAGTGATCGAGAGCAACTGCAAAAGATGCTCCAGGACGCGGCCAAGCGGAAGTTTGATGCCGTGCTCGTGTGGGCCTTGGACCGGCTGAGCCCGTGAGGGTGCCTTCGCGACTCTGGCCTATCTGCAGAGGCTTGCGAACGTGGGAGTGAAGTTCGTCAGCTACAGCGAGCCGTACATTAATACAGTCGGGCCGTTGGGCGACGGCATCATTGCGCTGCTCGGCTGTTTCGCAAAGATGGAGAAGGACCGCAACAAGGAGCGCACGTTGGCGGGACTGGCGAAAGCGCGTGCGGAGGGCAGGGTTGGCGGTCGCAGACACGTGATCTCTGCCGATGATCGTGCACGCATACTCCAGCTTCGCAGCGAAGGTGTAAGTCTCGGCAAGATCGCAGCTATGACTGGCTACAACAAATCAACAGTGCACTTGGCAGTTAGCGCCGGAGGGGTGGCACCATGAGCACGCAACGCAAGTCGCAATCGAACCCGAAGCCTGCGATTAAACAACTGACTCTTCGCCTCCCGTTGGAGGGTTGGAAGCGGTTGGCTCACGTTGCTGTTGACGAAGATATTTCCATTCAGGCATTCATCGTACGAGCCATCAACGCGGAGCTTGTGCGAAAGAAGATTCCGCCGATAGCGGTCAAGGAGTGATCCAATTCTAGAAGCGGTCTCATAAATAGTGTGCGGAGTTTGAGTGCCGACCTGTGCGCCTGCCAAGACCCCATAAAAGGCGGCTTCGATTGGCCTAGCTTTGGCCTTGCCAAATGCCTGAACCATTTATGAGACCACTTCTAGTCTCCTGAGTCATAAATA
>PLWX01000316.1 GCA_003151155.1 Acidobacteriaceae bacterium | reverse complement strand
AAGTAAATCGAGTCGCCCGCATTGAGTTCATAAGGCATGCCGCCGATGACCAATTCCAGCTTGCCATTCAATGTATGCAGAAACTCCACCCCAGCATGCTGGTGCAACCGGAGATTTTCGGTTGGAACATGCTCGAAGTCAGCAAGAAACGCGTTGAGCTGGGGTTCGGGAGCTGCGAAGTCGAGACTCTCGAAGTAATATGCCACGTCCTTGGCGTTCGGGCGTTCTGGAAAACGCAAGCGGTCATCTTTCCTTACTACCGAAACAATGTGCCGCTTGCTCTCGTCGGAGAAGAAGTAATCGAGGCCAACACTGAAGACGAGGGATATGCGTAGAAGGGTGGGCAGAGTAGGAAAAAGTTTTCCGCGCTCGAGTTTGGAAAGCAACGCGGGGGAGAGACCGGTGTGTTTTCCAAGCTCGACCAATCCAAGCTTCTTCTTCAGACGTAATGCTCTTAGTTTCTCGCCAATGCGATAGGGCTTGAGGCCGCTTACGATCGTCTCATTCACCATGACTGCTCCATTTTCTTGTCAGGACAATCGCTTCCGTCAACGAGGAGCCGCCGGCAAAGGCCTGACAATTTATCCTGTCACGAAATATATTTTGCACTACAGTTAATACCAGATGCAAGCTTCCTGAGTCAGGAAGCACAAAATTTCGCACCTAGGAGTCCAAATGATTCGCAAACTCTCCCTCATGCTCATCGCCATGGCGCTTGCCCTTCCTGTGATGGCCGCTGATAAAGGCTCGAAGGACATCGTGGATACAGCGGTAGCCGCCGGCCAATTCACTACGCTGGCCAAAGCCCTGCAAGCTGCGGGACTGGTCGACACGTTGAAAGGAAAAGGCCCGTTCACGGTCTTCGCTCCCACGGACGACGCCTTTGCCAAGCTGCCTTCCGGAGCCTTAGACGATCTGCTCAAACCGGAAAACAAGGAAAAGCTCAAGGCAGTGCTTCTCTATCACGTCGTTGCCGGGAAAGTGCCAGCCGCCAAGGTGATGAAGATGAAGTCAGCCAACACAGTCAATGGCCAGGAAGTCACGATCTCCACCAGTGGCGGTAAGGTCATGATGGTCAACGAGGCAACTGTCGTTAAGGCGGATGTGATGGCCTCCAACGGGGTCATCCACGTGATTGACACCGTTCTGATGCCGAAATAGTCCTACGCCAATGAGAAAGCGCCGCGTGGCCTGCGGCGCTTTTTTTGTTGCTCGACTTTTCTCTTTACAATGAAAGCATGTTGGTTCGGTCTACTGCTTTCTGTCTCGCTGCGCTTCTTACTATCCAGTTCGTGGCCTGCTCCCGCAAACCCGCCGAGCGCCGCTATGACCTATCCGGAAAGATCATCGGCGTAGATCCAAGTGCCCATCAGCTCACGATCCAGCATGAAGATATACCCGACCTGATGAAGGGCATGACGATGCCGTTTCGGGTAAAGGATGACTGGGTGTTGAAGGCAGCCCACGCCGGAGACAACGTTACGGCAACCTTAGTGATCGCTGGAGACCATTCCTACTTGGAGAATGTCGTGATCACACAGGGGGCGAATCCGGCTCCGAACGAAGCGGGAGTGCGGCTTCCTCAGATCGGCGATCTGGTGCCGGATTTCACGTTCATTAATCAGGACGGTCAGAAGGTTCTCCTCGCTCATTTCCGAGGGAAAGCGGTGTTGCTCACTTTCATCTACACGCGATGCCCGCTGCCGGACTATTGCATTCGCATGAGCAATAACTTTGGGACGATTGTGAGAGAACTCAAGAAACGTCCTGCACTTTACGAGAAGACCGAGCAACTCAGCATCAGTTTCGACCCCGACTACGACCAGCCAAAGGTCCTGCACGCTTACGGGGAAAATTACGCCGGCGAAGTCGATCCGCACTTTACGCACTGGCAATTCGTGACTGCAACTCCCTCCGAAATCAAAAAGGCAGCAGATTTCTTCGGCCTCAGCTATACGCCGAATGCTACGCAACTCGTGCATTCCCTGCGCACCGTCGTGGTTGGTCCGGATGGAAGAATCGCGCACTTGTTCAACGGCAACGAATGGAAGCCCGCGGACGCGGTCGAGGCTATCGGCGACAGCTTGAGGTAGCTAGGCTACTTCGGTCCGCTCGTCACGCAGCACGACGGTATTATCTTCGCTTTCGAGTGAGCGCATGCGGCCTGCAGTCGTGTCCCAGTATTCCGCCGAGTTAACCGTTACCTTCAATAAAATCAGGTCAGGATCTTCCATTCCCTGGGGAAACCATCGCTTGTATTCCGGCTTCCACAGTTCGGCAGCGATGGCACGTTTTCGCACCAGCTCACAGGGCCCAGACACGGAGACAAATCGCATGTTCACTGGATCAGAATAAGCGACGTTCACCTGGTGCACATTGCGGATTTCGTCGATCTTAGAGCTGTGCTGCCTGGCAAAGAACCACAAGAACCCATCGTCGGAGACGGCTTGGGTCGCCATTGGCCGGCTATGTAGCTGCCCCGCCGCATGCACCGACGTCAACATTGCAATGTCAATTCCTGAAATCATTTCATTGAGCTTTTCAATGCTTGTCATGATGGATGCCGTTCCTCTGAGAGGTTAGAAGCCGTTGCCGAGTATCGAGGTTGGCAGGAATCTGCAAACGTCTGAATGGTTCGTATCGCGAACAAGGAAGCGTTTGAGCACAGCGGCAAAGGAGAGCCACTTTTTGGAAGCTTTTGAAGCGTCTATTGATAATCGTGAATCTGTATGTATTCATAGAGTCCTGGAGGGCAGTTGCACGAGTTCGTTTCCATCCTGGTGAAATACGGCTACCTACTGGTGTTTGTGTGGGTATTTGCTGAGCAAATCGGACTTCCGCTACCCGCGTTCCCGCTTTTGCTCTCTGCAGGTGCGCTCGCGGGTCAGGGCAAGATGAACCTGTCCCTGATTCTGCTCACTTGCCTCATCGCCGCCCTAATCGCCGATACGTTCTGGTACAAGTTGGGGCAAACGCGTGGCGCCGGGGTGCTCAATTTCCTCTGTCGAATGTCACTCGAACCGGATTCCTGCGTGGAGAGTACGCGAGGTTCACTCGATCGCCGGGGACCGCGGACACTGCTCTACTCGAAATTTGTTCCCGGCCTGAACACCGTGGCCGCGCCGATTGCAGGTATGTCCCGCGTTCCCTATCCCCGCTTTCTCATTTACGATCTCGTGGGCACGATCGTGTGGGCCAGTTCGTCGCTGATGGTTGGCTATATTTTCAGCGAACAGGTAGACGCGATCCTCAACCGTTCCCGTCAGTTCGGACTATTCGTCGCGCTGCTTGCGGTGATTGCCATTGCCGCATGGATCGTATGGAAATACGTACAGCGACGTCGATTCCTGAAGTCGATCCTGATCGGTCGGATCACCCCGCAGGAACTCCACGAGAAACTAAACAGCGGCGAAGCGGTGACCATCATCGACCTGCGACATCCGCTTGACCTGTTGACCGATCCGCGAACGTTGCCAGGAGCGCTGCACATCAAGGCAGCCGAATTGGCTGAACGGGCGAAGGAGATTCCGCGAGACCGCGAGATCATCCTTTACTGCACTTGACCGAACGAAGCCAGCAGCGCCCGTGCGGCGCTGGAACTCAGAAAACATGGTATTCGGCAGGTAAGGCCTTTAGAGGGCGGATTCAACGAGTGGAAGCGTCTGCAACTGCCACTGACGGAGGATCACTATGTCCAGTTGCGATCCGCAACCACCAACGAAGCCTAAACGCTTACGGCGCGCTTGTCCGCAATCGGCAAAGTAATTCTGAAGCACGTCCCGTGCGAGTGTGGACTTGCGTCGCTATCGAACGTCAGGGAGCCGTCCAGTTGTTCCACCAAACGCCTTGAGACCCACAATCCAAGCCCTGTTCCTACGTCTTTCTTGGTGGTAAAGAATGGCTCGAAGACGCGTTTCGAGAGCTCCGGGGGGATACCCGGTCCCTGGTCAGAGATCTCGATTGAAATCTGATTGCCTTCGGTTTTTTGAACCCGAACCTGAATCTCTCCGTTCACCGGCGACGCGTCAATTGCATTCGCCAGGAGGTTTGATATTACCTGGTGCAAGTCACCACGCCGCAGGTGCAACACCGCATCATCCGTGATGGTCGTCTCAACCTCGATATTCTTCGAGCCTAATTTTCCGCCATAGTTGTCAAGCACTTTGTTCACAACTTCGGCGACCGAGACATCGGTCGGTGAGGAAGTGTCGCGATAAAAGCCGAGCGTTTGTTTCGCAATGGCAGAGACACGGGCCAACTCACGTTCTGCCATCTCTAAAAAGGTCCGATGATCTTCGTCAGTGGTTCGAGCAAGAAACACAAGGTTCATGACCGCTTCAAGCGGATTGTTGATTTCGTGAGCCACGGTGGCAGCGAGGCGTCCGGCGGCGGCAAGTTTCTCCGCACGCAGCAATGCTTCTTCATTCGCTTTGCGTCCGGTCACATCCATGCATATCCCGATCAGTCGTTCCGGCTTCCCATCGGACCCGAAACTCACCTTGCCTCTCGCCGCGGTCCAGTGCTCGCTGGCATCCGTTCGCACCGTGCGATATTCCACCTCATAGTCGCCGGTTGCCATCGCCGCGTCGAAGGCCGCAGCCACGCGTTCCCGATCATCGGGATGAACCGTCAATCTTGCGGACTCAATCCGTCCAGGATGAGTACCGGGCTCGATCCCGTGCATCAGTTCGACCGCCTCCGACCAAGTGGTCTGGCCGGTCCGGATGTCCCATGACCAATCCCCGATGCGGGCGGCATTCTGGGCGACAAGTGCATCTTTAATTCGATCCGCTTCCCGCAATTCGCCATAAAGACGTTGCAGCTCTGCGTTCGCAACCTCCAACTGGCTACGACGAACTTCCGCGGTTTTTGCTTCCGACATTCGATGCAGGATCGCGGGAGACAATAGCGGCAACGCAATGGCGGTCGACACCGAAGCGGCGGCTGTCACTATCTTGACTGCTGCTGCCACCCAGTAATACGGCTTCCAAATGGTCACGACTTCCATAAAGTGGGTCCCGCCGCACGCCACGATGAAAAGTCCGAAAGCCAGCACCATCCAGTGGAACGGTATTGATCCTTCGCTACGGCGGACTATGTGCAAGAGGGTGCAGGAGATCGCAACGTATGAAATCCCAATCAACAAATCCGAAACGACGTGCGTCCAAGTCAGCGGACCGTTACCTAGATAGCAAAACGAATGGGGAAGGAAGGAGCCACTGCGCAGCTGGGTCGCTGCCACCGGCAAACCGATCGCAAGCATCGCAAGGAGAGTGAGATAGATCGGAGTACGCGAACGGCCGCTTAACGGCAGTGACGGAGCACGTGCACTCATTATTCACCCACAGATTCGTAATACGATGGATTCTACGTGAAATCGCTGCGAGCGGAAACCTGGGTTGCTGGTTATCCGCTGATCGAGCTTGATTCCGACGCAGCGGAGGGCGGCACCACGCCTATCATTTCTTCACTCCGCGCCTTCGGCAGATAGGGTTGCTCGAATGGGCCGATGTGCCAGATGTCGCGTGCGTACTCCAGGATGGTTCGATCGCTCGAAAATTTGCCGATGCGAGCCACGTTGATCGCGGCTTTACGAGACCAGAGTGCCTGGTCCAAATAGTCATCATCGACAGATTGATTGATATCGATGTAAGAGGGTAGATCCGCCAGGTGGAAGTAGCGATCGCCCCGATAAAGAATCTCATCCACGATCCAGCGGAACAACCCGGGCTCCTGTGGCGAGAACCGGTCGCTGGCCAGCGAATCCATCACAGCCTTCGTGCGTTCGTTGCGGGCGTAATGTTCCTGGGGGTTGTAAAGCCCCTTGCTCTTCATCTGTTCCACTTCTTCCGCTCTTAGTCCAAACAGATAAAAGTTTTCTGCTCCGACCTCTTCCAGGATTTCGATATTGGCGCCATCGAGAGTACCAACGGTGAGCGCGCCATTCATCGAAAGCTTCATATTGCCGGTTCCAGATGCCTCCATCCCGGCAGTGGAGATCTGTTCGCTGATGTCGGCAGCCGGAATGATTACTTCCGCGAGCGAGACCCGATAATCGGGCAAGAAAGCGACCTTGATGCGATCGCGCATGCGCGGATCTGCATTCACGACTGCTGCGACGTTGTGGATGAGCTTGATGATCTGCTTGGCAGCCCAATATCCTGGGGCGGCCTTACCGGCAAATATGTAAGTACGTGGAACTATGACCTCGACCTGGTGATCGACTGTTTGCAGATATTGATCGATGATTCGCATCACGTTTAACAACTGGCGCTTGTACTCGTGAATGCGCTTGATCTGCACATCGAAGAGCGATGTCGGATCGACTTGCACCCCGGCCTGATCGAAGATGACCTTCGTCAACCGGTTCTTATTATGCTGCTTCACATCGCGAAACTTTGCCAGGAAACCTGGATCGTCGACGTACTTCTCCATACCGAGCAGGATAGAGAGATCTGTGACCCATCGTTCGCCGACGCTCTCGGTCAACAGCGCGCCGAGTTCGGGATTCGCTTTTCGCAGCCATGGCCGCGGGGCTACACCGTTCGTCTTGTTGCTAAAGCGCTCCGGCCAGAGATTTGCGAAGTCAGGCACGAGACTCGTTTTTACCAACTCGCTGTGCAGCGCGGAAACGCCATTCACGGCATGACTTCCCACGATACACAGGTGCGCCATACGGACCTGTTTATCTGCACCTTCTTCGATAATCGAGGTGCGCCGCATCAAGTCCGGATCGGTGAATGAGTGCTCCGCGATGGTGCGCAGGAACTGGTGATTGATGCCATAGATGATCTGCATGTGGCGCGGAAGCACCCGCTCCATCAACGATACCGACCAGCGCTCCAGGGCTTCCGGTAAAAGCGTGTGGTTGGTGTACGCACAAGTGGCCTGCGTCAACTCCCAAGCCTGCTCCCACTCCAGTCCCTTTTCATCGATGAACACGCGCATCAACTCCGCAACCGCAAGACTGGGATGCGTATCATTCATTTGAATTGCGATCTTGGATGGGAAATCGTCGTAGCTCTTGTGATCCAGATCGTACCGCCGGAAGAGGTCCGTGATTGCGCACGTGACGAGGAAATACTCCTGGACGAGGCGAAGTTCCTTGCCCGACATCACCGAGTCGGACGGATAAAGCACCCGCGAAATGTTCTCGGTGCCAATCTTCTGCTCGACTGCGCGAATGTAGTCGCCACGATTGAAGATCTCGATGTCGAAGTCATCCGAAGCCCTGGCCGAGAAGAGACGGAGGAAATTGACCGTATTACCTCCCCATCCGACGACGGGCATGTCACTCGGNNCGCCCGGTCTCGACGCGGCCATATAGCGGAATTGCAACCGCCTGGTCGGGACGTCCAATCTCGAAAGGAGTACCGTTGGCCTTCCAGCGGTCGGGCTTCTCGCGCTGAAACCCGCTGACGATTTCCTGGCGAAATAAGCCGTATTCGTAATCGATGCCGTATCCGTAACCTGGCATCCCGAGGGTTGCCAAAGATTCCAGGAAGCACGCAGCGAGACGACCGAGGCCGCCGTTTCCCAGCCCGGCGTCGAGTTCACTCTCCAGCACGTCGTCGAGTGATACACCCATCCCGGCCAGCACCTGGCGGCAAAGATCGAGCTCCCCAAGGTTATTAAGATTGTCGCTCAGGGCTCGGCCCATGAGGAATTCCATGGACAGGTAGTAGAGCCGCTTGGCATCGGCGCTGCGGACCCGCTCCTCGGTTTCCAGCATGTGATCGACAATGCGATCGCGCACGGCCAACGAAACGGGCGTAAGTAATTCAGATGGCTTCAGGTCTCGAACGTCGCGGACGAGGGTATAGCGAATATGCCGATAGATGGACTCGCGAAGCAGTTCTGCAGGCCGAACGTGAGATGGTGGTTTCGAAGAAGCCATGGACTCCGGGCCTGTCAGCGGCCGATCATTCCGGGATCGCATTCGCACGCGATGCGCCGGTTAGGCTCGGGGGCAGCTTGTTCGTTTCGGCCTGAGCACCGGACAAGCACCTCTACACACCCGAACGATAACGTCATTGTACCCGAATCAATCCTCGCTATCACTTGCGCTTGAAGACGAATCGGTTACGTGGAACCCTAAGAAAAACCGCGAGTTAGGAAGCTCGCGCACGCTTTAAATCGTCGGCCGCCGGACGAAAATCCGGAAGCAGGTTGACCGAAGTTTCCAACTCGGTCACGGCGATCTGTTTCTTACCTTCTTTCAACATCAACAAACCGAGTTGCCAATGCGCGTGGCCTTGTTGCGGCTCGGCGCCTTCCGCTTCCTGGGAGAGATATCGTTTGAGGTAACGTTCGGCTCGAGGGTTGTCTCTGCCGGTTGCGACCAGAGCTTTTGCGGCTTCGAAGTAAGCAGCGAGGTCGTCGGAATCTGCGTGCTCGGCTTGCGCGAGAATCGCGTCAAGATCCGCCCAACGGCTTTGTTGCGCGAACACCGATGCCAGCACGGCGTAGCTGCCCGACCGTCCAGGATCCAGCGCGAGTGCGGCGCGTGCGGACTTCTCCGCCTGGTTCGGATCGCGGCGATCGTCGCTAATGTAGAGATGTGCGAGGCGATCCTTGGCTTCATAGTTGTTCGGATCGGCTTGCGCTGCCCTCAACAACCAACTCTCTGTGCCGGCAATGTCTTTTTTCTCTTCAGCGCCAGTTGCGCGCGCGAGGTATGCACGGCACGGATTGAGCTGCATGATCGTCTCGACCATGTGCTCAGCCTTCTCATGTCCGCCGCCCGCGACTACGGGCGCTACGTTGTAGTACGACGCGAGGAACTCCGCCGCATCGATGCTCTGTGGGTTCAAGGAAAGTGCGAGTTCGCCTTCTTTTTTTCCACGACGCGCAATCGCTAAGCCCGTCACGAGATTAAGCTTGATCGCCCGTAGTCCGAGCGACTCGCCGAGGACGCGGTGCGCTTCTGAAAAGTTCGAAGCGATCTCTACCGCCCGTTCCGCCAACCCTTGTGCCAAATCGAGGTGATCCTGCGCCAATTGCACGCGAGCAAGAATATAAAACGCGTCCGGATCGTTGGGGTTCGCTTGCAGGCGATGTTGGGCAATCGCGCGAGCGCGCTTGAAATGCCCGGAATTCATCAGGTTTTCGGCGGCCTTGTCCAGCGCAAAAACGTGGCTGGCAAAAAAAGAAAAAAACAAAGCCCCAAGGGCGATTGAACGATACTTCATTGCGTTGTAGACGTTTCCTATGAGTTTTGGCCGGCGAACCTCGCGAGATCAACCAGCAGTTCTCTTTATTATCTCAGAGGAATGGCGTGCTTGGGAGCAGGCATGGGTGTATCGCCTTTGGTAACTCGCCACAAAATCAGATTCAGTTCCTGCGGATCATTCCTATCGGCCTTGGAAAAATCCATCTTCATAGATTCTTCTGCTCCCACCGCTTTCGGCCCATTTGCCTGGTAAATCAATCGGTTGTCACGATTGCGATAGTCGGTTGTATAGGCGGGTTGCGAGTCGTCCCCGCCAAAAAGTGGCGCCATCAACGCCGCCTGGCCGTCATTGTTGTTCATCGGCGGCAAACCCAGCAGCGATTCCATGGTGTGGATCACGTTGACCGTCGTGTAAAAGTGATGGTCTACGAAGGGCGTAGCCTGTCGTGGCGCGTATTTACTGACCACCAGCGCGATAGATCGATGGGCGTCAATATGATCGCTGCCCGCCTGTGCATCATCTTCCAATATGAAGATAGCGGTGTCGTCCCAGTAGGGACTGTGCGAAACGGCATCGACGACACGTCCCACGGCTAAATCGTTGTCCGCGACAGAGGCCTGCGGTGTAGGCATACCAGGCCGGGTGCCGGCAGTGTGATCGTTCGGCAGGCGCATCACCACGAGACTGGGAAGCAGTTGCCCCGTGCCCGCCTCGCGCGCTTTCACAAAACCTGCGAACTCCTTGAGGAATTCATCGGCGCGTAGCTGGTCGGGATAGTCGGTTTTGAAATCCGCATAATTTGGATCGAAGTGGCCGCGCAATTCGCGCTTGGTCGCTGTGTTTTTCGCGATGACGGGGATCCCCCAGGCATATGGATTCGGGCCTCCCCTGGGGTCACCCAGGGTGGCAGGCAGCGCTTCCCCGGTTGGAATTTCTGCTTTTTCGCAACGCGTCGCGCTCTCGCCGGTAGAGGCAGGGCTGTTCTGCACATGAATCGCGCACCATTCGGTATCGATAAACTCCCCGTAGTGACGATAGGTAAGATGATGGCGCGCGGCATTGGTCCAGAGATAGCCGGTTCCCGGCTCATTGATGTCATCTTCGTCGTGCTCAATCGGATAGATGTCGCCGACCTTGCCTTCGAAGTCGTACTCGCGTTCGTGACCACGATAGTCAATCGGCCATGCGAGTTCGGTATATTCACTACTGATCGCAGCGGTTGACCACACGTGACCATCGCCGCTGACTTCACCGGAATCGTAGAAATTGTCCAACACGCCAAACTGCCTGGCGAGTGCATGCTGGTTGGGGGTTATATCTGCACCGAACATGGTGAGAGAACTATCGCCATCGCCGACTCCGAGGTCCCCGAAAATCTGGTCGTACGTGCGGTTTTCTTTGATGATGTAAATCGCATGCTTGATCGGATTTTTGCCGGCGGCGAAAACGACCTCCGCACTTCGCCCGTTCAAACGATTCTCTTCCATGACTTCTTGCTTGAATTCGTCGGCGTGCGGTTGAATCGCATCCAGCGAAATACGCGCCAATGATCCATGCATCAGGGACGCAATGTAAGGATGCTCCGGTTTCCCGTGACGCCCCTCAATCTCGCGATTGTTCGGTCCCGAACTCTTCCCTTTCCCGCTGGTGATGAGAAGGTCATTGCCCACAACGGCCAATGACGTGGGATACCACTCAGTAGGAATGTACGCTTTGATCGTGGGTAGAGAACTGGCGCTCAGATGCGCGGGTACGTCATATTCGATAACCGTGTCCGCGGAGGCATCCGCCACGAAGAGCGTTTTGTTGTCACGCGTAAGGACAAGCGCGTCCGGGTAAGCTCCATCGTAGTTCTGTCCCGGCAGCTTCGTTGAAATCTCGCCGAGCTTTTTGCCCCTCTTCGTGTCGATTATCGCTACCGTATCGCGCGTTGCCAGCGCCACGAAGAGATACTTTCCGTCGGATGTCAGTGCGAGGGCGGCAGGGTGCGATCCCGTGCGCTCACCCTTTCGGCTTGCATCGAGCTTCACGCGATGCTTCGCATCATTGCGGTAGGCAGGCGGATGTTTTGTGCTCGCTTCGTGGTTCAACTGCATGGGCAATTCGACTACCGAAGAGTCATTCCACAGCGCGCACCAAGCGGTCTTTCGATCGGGCGAGACGATGACTCGATAGGGGAACCGGGCGGGCACCACCCCTTTCTTTCGTCGGAGATCGAAACGTTTCACCACCGAACCCGCTTCCGGATCGACGATGAGCACCGAATCCGAAAGATTGGACGCAACGAGGATCCGATCTTTCCCATCCTGTGTGAAAACGGCAAGGCCTGCCGGATAAGGGTTCGCGAAGTTCTTTCGGATTTCTTTGGCACCGTAGGTAAACGTTTGTTTCGCTGAAAGCTCGATTTGCGACAGCTTGATGAAACTCTCAGGCGCAAGTCTTCCTTGATCGAACGAATAGACAGCAATACCGTTCCCGAGTGCACCGCGCTTCTTGCCTTCCGGATCTGTAATCGAAGACACGGAAGCATACACATGCTTGGCGTCTCCACTAAAAGCCAATCCTACAAAGTAGGTTTGCGGCGCTTCCAGTCCGAAACGGCCGTCAGGGATGTCGGTGAGTTCGTTGGTAGCCACATTCAGCACTGCAATCGATTGTTGATACTGCGACTCCACCGATCCATACCCGTTATTGAGGATCGCGACCCAACGCCCGTCTGGGCTGACGGCCATCTCGGTGGGGTAAGCGTTCAGGATCCGTGGAGCACCCGGTGCCGAAGACGAAATCGCTTTGCTGGAAGGCAGAGGGATCTCATTGCCCTGTTGCGAGTAGGAAAACGCGGAAAAAAGCAGAACGATCAGGACGAAGCCGGGGTTGCGTCGCATGCGAAGAGCTTACATGAAGCGGCGAGAAAGCTTCGTAAAAAGCTATTCAGCGAACCCGCTGCCCGCGAACATGAGCCAGCACTGACGCGACTTCCCGCTCAATCCGGCCACCGCCATTGATCTTAACGTCGGCGAACTGCGCGGTCGGACGAACATAGAGGTCGGCCATCGGAGCCACCGACTCGCGAAACTGTTTGGTGACTGACTCCGTGGTACGTCCCCGCTGTTGCACATCGCGTGCAATCCGGCGCTCGAGACAATCGCCATCATTCATATCGACGTATACCCGCGTCTGTAAAAGAGTCCGAAGATCCGGCCAATACAGGGCGAATAGCCCTTCCACGATTACGAACTCCGACGGCGCAACGACGCGGGTCTCTGACATGCGCGTATGGTGCGCGAAATCATAAAGGGGCTGTTGCACCGTCTCGCCGCGCGCCAGCGTTGCAACCTGCGAGAAAAGCAAGGGGAAATCGAGAAGGGCGGGATCGTCGAAATTGAGCCGGTTGCGCTCGTCAAGTGAGAGGTGGCTGAGATCGGGATAGTAGGCATCCAGCGGCAGAATCGCAGGATTGTTGAGTTCGCGGGCAAGGTGTTCGGAAAGAAAACTTTTTCCAGCGCCCGATGGTCCGGCGATGCCGATCAGGTAAGGCGGTTCGCGCGTCATACGGTGGCGGCGATGCCCGGCAAAACCGCACGGAGCAGGGCCAGGAACTTTCCTTTCACGCGCTTCCCGGTTTCGAGCACCTCTTCGTGGTTGATGGTTTCACCGGATAAGCCTGCGGCCATATTCGTTACACAGGAAATCGCGAGCACCCGCATGTCCATGTGTCTCGCTACGATCACCTCAGGCACCGTCGACATACCCACCAGATCCGCGCCCATGCGGGCAAGCATCTGAATCTCAGCGGGCGTCTCATAACTCGGGCCGTGCATCGCCGCATACACACCTTCGTACAGCGAGATGTCCAGCATTTTGGCCGCATCAATGGCTAGCTTCCGGTAAGCGCGATCGTAGGCATAGGTCATGTCCGGAAAGCGCGGGCCAAAACGATCTTCATTCGGACCAATCAGCGGACTGCCACCCATAAGGTTAATGTGGTCGCGGATTGCGACCAAAGCACCACGTCCATAGTCGGAGTTGATTCCCCCCGCCGCATTTGTGAGCACCACGGCCTTCACGCCGAAGCGGTGCAGCACCCGCATCGGAAATGCTGCCTTTGCAAAGGAGTTCCCTTCGTAGTAATGCGCACGTCCCTGCATCACCGCCAACGGCACGTTCGCGAACTCGCCAATCACTAGATTACCTGCATGCCCGATAGCCGTGGAGACAGGAAAGTTCGGAACTTCGCTATATGGAATAACCGTCTCGTTACGCAGTTCCTGTGCAAAGTCGCCCAGCCCTGAGCCCAGTACGACAGCGATTTTCGGACGCAAGACACTTCGCTCAGCGATCATCGCTGCAGCTTGATCGGCGGCTCGAAAGATTTCTTCGCTCACCACTCTCTCCTAGGAATGCAGCAAGATCCCCACGATACAAGCGGACATCATGTTCGCCATTGTCCCCGCGAACATCGCACGAAACCCAAGGCGCGCAAGATCGTTACGACGTTCCGGGGCAAGCGCACTAAGCCCGCCAATCTGGATGCCAATGGAGCTCAAGTTCGCGAACCCGCATAGCGCAAAGGTCGTGATGGTAAATGAGCGAGGATCGAGCATCCCTCTTTGCTGTCCAAGCAAGGTGAACGCTACAAGTTCGTTAAGCACCATGCGCGTTCCCAGCAGGTTGCCAACCGCCACACAGTCGTGACGCGGAATTCCAATTAACCATGCAAACGGCGCGAAGATCGATCCAATAATCGATTCGAGCTTTGCGGGAAACCAAGTGAAGCCATGCGCAGCAAGAAGGTTGTGCGTCCCGCCGAGAACGCCGTTGACGAGAGCGATCAGAGCAAGAAAGGAAATCAGCATGGCTCCGACATTGAGGGCGAGGTGAAGGCCATCCGTAGTGCCTTTCGCAGCCGCGCCGAGTACATTGGCGTGCTTCTCCTCTCCAGTGGCTTCCTCCTCGGCGCTCGCATCGAGTCGCCCTGCGGTGACCGGCGTTTCCGTCTCCGGCACAAGCATCTTCGCGATCACGAAAGTGCCCGGTGCGGTCATTATGACTGCCGCCAACACGTGCTTTGGTTCAATTCCTACGAGGAAGTAAGCCCCCATGATGGCGCCTGAGACGTGCGCCATGCCGCTGGTCATCACCACCATCAGTTCGCTTTGTGTCAGTTTCGGGAGAAATGGGCGGATGGTGAGCGGCGCTTCCGTTTGACCCATGAAAATGCTAGCTGCCACGTTTAAAGATTCGGCGCCACTCGCACCCATGAAGCGCATCATGACTCGCGCCAGGATACGAATGATGAGCTGCATGATCCCGTAGTGATACAGGATAGAGAAAAATGCAGCGATGAAAATAATTACGGGCAACACTTGGAAGGCAAAGTAGAAACCATATTTCCCGCCTTGCGTTCCCAGTTCTCCGAAGAGAAAGCTGGACCCGGCAAATGAGTAGGAGAGAAGCTTTTTGGCGCCGTCGCCTCCGACTTGAATGATTCGCTGTCCGAATGGAACGCGCAGCACAAATACGGCAAAAATAAATTGCAGAACGAGACCAATGATCACCGTTCGCCAGCGAATCGCGCGACGGTTGGAGGAAAAAGCGAAGGCTAAGAAAAGAAAAACAAGGAGACCGAGAACACCGGTCAGGCGTTCCATGCACGCTCCTGAAAGATCAAGTCAGAAGCAGATTAGCAGGACGCGGCGCCGCGACGGAAGCAATTGTTAGCTATTCAGGTGCGCCGAGTTCCCGCACAATCGAAACGCCTGCACTCGTGCCAATGCGATTGGCGCCAGCATCGAGCAGTTGTTCGACGCCTGCCAGCGTACGTATGCCGCCGGCCGCTTTCACACCTAATTTCGTCCCCACGACACCGCGCATCAGGTGAACGTCGCTCGCGGTGGCGCCTGACGAACTGAAGCCGGTAGAGGTCTTCACGAAATCAGCTCCCGCTTCCATCGCGAGGGCGCAAGCAAGAATCTTTTCCTTGTCTTCGAGCAGAGCGGTTTCGATGATGACTTTGAGAATCGCACCGCCATCGTGCGCCAGAGCGGCCAAACTACGAATTTCGCCTTCGACCAGATTACGATCGCCGGCTTTGAGGGCTCCGATGTGAATGACCATGTCGAGTTCGTCCGCGCCAAGCTTGAGAGCTTCAGCAGCCTCGAACAGTTTCACCGTCGTGAGCGTAGCCCCCAGCGGAAAGCCTATGGTGGTGCCTGCCTTCACTTTTGAGCCGTGCAAAATGCGCTTGGCGTGGGCCAGGAGATCTGGATTTACCATCACGGTGCAAAAGTTGTAGCGCAGCGCTTCTTCGCAGAGATGGGTGACTTGATCGCGAGTAGCTTCTGGTTTTAATAATGTGTGATCGATGACGCTGGCAAGAAAATGCCAATCGTTGGCTTGACTGCGGACGTCGGGAAGAGCGACGTTCTGAACCATTGTCCTGAAATTCTACACCCGATTGCGCGCCGGGAGCCGGTACCAAAGTTACTCTTCGACGACACAAATGTCTGGCAAATTCCGGTAACGTTCCGCAGCATCCATCCCGTATCCGACCACGAATTGGTCGGGAATCTCAAACCCTACATAGTCAGCGTGAATCGGAAGAACCCGGCGGGACGCCTTGTCCAGGAGCGCGGCAATCTTCAGCGCCCTGGGATGGTGGGCGGCGAGCATCCTGACCAGGTACGACATGGTCAAGCCTGTGTCGAGGATATCCTCGACCAGAATAACGTTCTTCCTTTCCATCGAATTATCCACATCTTTATTCAGGCGAACCTCTCCGCTGCTCTGCTTTTCGTTCCCGTAGCTCGCTACCGAAATGAAATCGAAAGTCGCATCAAGCGCGATGTTGCGCGCAAGATCGCTGAGGAAGATGGTTGCACCCTTAAGCACCCCGATCAGCACCACCGGCTGACCTTGAAAATCGGCAGAGATGGAAGCCCCGAGTTCCGTGACGCGTTTCTGAATCTGCTCGCGAGAGAGGAGTACTTTCAGGTTCGGCAAGGCGAGTCCTGTAATTTGTTATTTGAACTCTGGATACTAGTTGAGGTCGAGCGCGGGTTCAAGCACGATCGACCCTCCAGCCTGCTATCATTCGCCTTCGCTACGGGAGCATGAACGGATGATCGTCAACTATCGCATGCGCGCCATCGCGGTCTCATTTCTCGTCGTTTCAACGCTCAGCTTCGCCCAGTCGAAGTCAGCGATTTCTCCAGAATCGCGAACCGAACGCTACATGCAATCAATTCGCGGAAACATCCCGCTCCTCACGGCGTTTCTGAGCGAGATGCCGAAAGGCGGAGACCTGCATTATCACCTTTCGGGAGGAGTGTACGCAGAAACCATGATCGGGTGGGCGGCCGATGCCAAGCTGTGCGTGGAAACTCAAACCCTGCAACTCGTGAAGCCACCCTGTAATGAAGCGGCCGGCAACCGCGAAGCCGCGAGCGCGCTCGGTGATCCAGTGCTCTATCGAAGAATGGTGGACGCTTGGTCGATGCGCAACTGGCAAACTTCTGGCCAGTCGGGTCACGACCATTTTTTTGACACTTTCACGAAATTCGGACTGGCGGGCGATGACCACGCCGGCGATATGCTGGCCGAAGTGGCACAACGCGCTGCACTCAGCCACGAACTCTACCAGGAATTGATGTTCACTGCCGACAACGGGCGCGTGGCTGCCGTCGGCAAACAGGTTGGCTGGATTGAAGACTTCAAAACCATGCGCGAAACCCTTCTCGCCAACGGCTTGCCCGAGGCTGTGGAAGCCGGACTCAAAAACATAGACACGGCCGAAAAGCAGCGCGATGCGGACCTGCAATGCGGAACGTCAAAGGCTGAGCCCGGATGCAAGGTCACCCAACGCTACGTCTACCAGGTGCTACGCGGCATTCCAAAACAGATGGTCTTCGCACAAATTCTCGCGGGCCTTGAGATGGCGTCACGAGATTCGCGGGTGGTGGGATTCAACCTGGTGATGCCCGAAGACTATTACGTGCCGATGCACGATTACAGCTTGCACATGCGCATCATCGACTTCCTTAAGCCGCTATATCCGAAAGTGCACATCAGCCTGCACGCCGGCGAGTTGGCTCTGGGATTGGTCCCTCCCGATGGACTGACATTTCATATCCGTGAGGCTGTGGAGCGAGGCCACGCGGAACGCATCGGTCACGGCGTGGATGTAATGGAAGAAGACCACTCCATCGAACTGCTGAAAGAAATGGCAAAGCGCAACGTAATGGTCGAGGTCAACCTGACGAGCAATGATGTGATTCTCGGGGTAAGGGGTAAGGAACATCCGCTCGCCGCGTATTTGAAATACGGAGTTCCGGTGGCGCTTTCTACCGACGACGAAGGCGTTTCGCGCTCCGACATGTCCAGGGAGTACGAGAAGGCGGTAGTCGACCAGAACCTCAACTATGTCCAGTTGAAAGCGATGGCGCGAACTTCGCTGGAACACGCTTTTATTTCAGGCGATAGCTTATGGCGCGACGGACATGCGTTCCTGCGAGTCAAAACATGTGCTCTCGATAAACCGGCAGCGGAGAAGCTTTCAGGGAGCTGCTTGAGCTATCTTCACGCAAATCAAAGAGCCAGCTTGCAATGGGAACTTGAAAAGCAATTCGCTGAATTTGAGAGTCGCTGGTAGCCGTTACTCGCGGCTGCGGGGTAACGTCACTCGAGCCATACATCCGCGCGCATCTTCACGGTTGATCAATTCCAGGCGTCCGCCGTGCGCCTCGGCAATCTGTCGCGACAGCACCAACCCGATCCCGCTCCCTCCCTGCTTAGTGGTATAGAAAGGGACAAATGCGTTGCTCGGATTCATAATCCCCGGCCCATTGTCTTCGACCTTTAAAATCACGTCGGCTGGAGTGAGTTCCCAGCCTACGATCACTTCCGAGATCATCGGCGCCTCAGCCTGTTGCATTTCTTTGGTCGCCTCGACCGCATTTTTGATCAGGTTAATCAACATCTGTTCAAGTTGATCGGGGTCCGCCTGCACCACTACATCTGCGTCATTACGGACCTCAACAACAACTCTCGTCTCCAGGCCCGCCACACGTTCCACCAAGGATCGCAGCGGGACTGGTTGTAATTTCGGCGACGGCATTTGTGCCAACTGGCGGTACGCCTGCAAAAAGCGATTCAACGACTCGGCGCGGCCTTCGATAATCGACAGCCCTTTGTCGAAGTCCTCGCGCTCTTCTTCATTCAAGGACGAGCGTTTTAAACGCGAAGTGAGGCTCCCTGCGATCGACTTGATTGGGGCCAATGAGTTGTTGAGTTCGTGTCCGAGCACGCGGATCAGGCGTTGCCACGCACTGCGCTCTTCTTCGCGTAGAGCCCGGCTTACATCCGAGAGAACGATCAGCGTGTGGGGAACCCCGTCCTGACGGAATCGGCTACGACGTACCATCCAGCGCGAGTTAGGACTGTAAGGCAGCGGTACCAGGGTTTCGCTCTCCGCTTCAAAGCAGGCCTGCAGGTTCAACTCTTTGGCTGACTGTCCCAGCAGTTTTGCCGCGGACTGTTGCAGCAAACGTTCGCCTGCCGAATTCAAAAGCTTCAACCGGTGATCGGGATCGAAGGCAAACAACGGCGCATCAATTTCCTCGACCACGCGCGATAAGAGTGCGGTGGCCTCAATCGCACTGGTTTTCTGGATGGTCAATACGTCCGCGAGTGAGTTGACCTCTAGCGCTAGTTCTCCCAGTGCGTCGTCGAGTGCCGCGCCGCGAGCGCGAAACGAATAGTCTTCCTCACGAAGGGCCGCCACCACATTAGTTAAAGTTTGCAGAGGCCGGACGATCTGTTCATGTTGCGCCAGCACAAGCAGCAACCATGCCAACGCTTCGCCGATCAGCAGCGCGACCTTGGAATCAGCGGACCAGTTCTGGATGACTACGAGGATGATGCTGACTGCCATGCTCGGCAGCGCCACCAGGAATGCGAGTAACAGCACGCGGCGCTCGTAGCGTACCCGTGATCGTTTGCGGCCGGAAAACGCCTGTGATCTCTGCGGAGCCTCTTCGCTCGTCCCATGTTCCCCGCTTACCATTGATTTACTTCGCGGGGTTGAAGGGCTAGAGCCCATATTTCTCCATTCGACGATAGAGCGCTCCCCGACTCAAGCCGAGCGCTTCGGCTGCCTGACTTACATTGCCGTGATAACGCTGCAGAGCTTTGCGGATGAGAATACTCTCGACTGACTCAATGCTCAATTCTTCAAGATTCGGGCTGCTCTGCTGTTTCAGTTGAACCAAACCTAAATCGGCCGGCTGGAGCTCATTGCCGCGCGCCATCAGGACTGCACGCTCCATAGTGTGCTCCAGTTCGCGCACATTTCCAGGCCAGCTGTATTGCATCAGCGCCTGCACGGTCCCTTTTTCAAGTCCCTGGACGGGCCGGCGATAGCGCTCGGCATAGCGCTTCAGGAAATGCAAAGCGAGCGTAGCGATGTCTTCACGCCTCTCCCGCAGAGGAGGAATGTGAATCTCCACTGTATTCAAGCGGAAGAGCAGGTCCTCGCGGAACTGGCCCGACAGGCAGGCGGCTCGCAGGTCGGCGTTGGTCGCGGAAATCACGCGCACATTCACGCGGCGGCTTTTCGACGAACCAACCCGTTCGATCTCGCCCGTTTCCAGCACGCGCAACAACTTCGACTGTTGCCGTACTGGCACGTTTCCGATCTCATCGAGAAAAATCGTTCCCCCATCGGCCAGTTCAAACCTGCCGATGCGATCGGTGCGTGCATCGGTAAAAGCGCCTTTGACGTGACCAAACAGTTCGCTCTCAAACAAAGTCTCGGGAAGCGCGCCGGTGTTCACGGCGACCAGTGTTTTCGTCGAGCGACCGGAGACTGCGTGCAGCGACTGAGCCACCACTTCTTTGCCGGTGCCATGTTCTCCGGTGATGAGCACGTTCGCGTCCGATGGTCCGATGCGGGTGATCGCGTCCAGCACCGGCTGCATCGCCGGCGCGGTTGCGATTAGCTGCGGCAGGCCCGACGCCCGCAGTAACTGGTTTTCTGCCTGCAGCCGTTCCGCGCGTTGCAGCGTGCGATAGAGTTCGACCTGGGTGCGCAGAATCGCCAGCAGTCGTTCGTTTTCCCAGGGCTTCTGGATAAAATCGCGCGCCCCTCGACGCATCGCTTCCACCGCTACTCCGATGCTTCCCCAAGCGGTCATCACGATCACCGGAACGGTGCTATCCATCCCGACGATCTCCGAGAGCAAATCCAGGCCTTCCCGCCCGGAAGTCGTATCCCGCGTGTAATTCAAGTCGATGAGTAACGCGTCATACGAATTGCTGTTCATCATCTCCCGAACCAACACGGGAGATTTGGCAGTGTCTACTTCGTAGCCCTCAGGACGCAGCAGGATCTTCAACGCATCGAGAATGTGTTCCTGGTCATCCGCGGCGAGAATGCGCGCTGCTCGCTCGGTTTTAGGCGCTGTGACGATGTTTGGATTCCCGGTGGTGGTGCTCTGGGTCATTGTTTCTGCTCGCTGACTACGCCCTTAATGGCCTCTTGAATCTGGATGTCATTATGTTCCAAAGTCGCTCCCGTGGCGCGATCAAGTTCCACCTTCGACTTCTGGTAAGTGGTTTGAGCCGTCACGAGATCCAGCGCGGCTAACGCAAGATCACGCTGTGCAGTCAGTGTCTGGTATGTGGATCCTGCCCCCAATTCCTGCTCCTTCTTCATCGTATCGAAAGTACGCTGAGCCAGGTCACGCGCTTTCACTGCGGCCTGCACTCGGGCCGCCGTCTGCTCGTAGGCATATTGAGCGTTGCGCACTTCAATGCGGATTTGTTTCTTCAGTTGCTCGCGCCGCAATTCTGACTGTCTGTATTCCAATTCCGAGCGGAACTGGTCAGCCTTGGCGATGCGATTGCGAATTGGGATGTTCAAATTCAACCCAACCAGATAATCGGGCGACGAATTGTTGAACGTGTTCTCGAGTGCGCCGGGAAAGTCGCCGGGCACGGTGATTGGATTCGGGCCGAGACTGTACGACGGGTTCGCAAGACCGGCAAGGCCTGCGCCTCCATACGAAGCGACCAGGTTTAGTGTCGGCAAGAGCGCATTGCGCGTCGCCTTTTGACTGATTTGTCGGTTTTGCAGATCGATATCCGATTCCAGTAGTTCCGGACGCTCCTGCAGTGCCTTCGCGATCATCTCTTGAACCGGCGCCTGCACCGTGGCGTCGGCAGCCTGCATGCGATCCGTCGGAACCACAGGCATCGCCTCCAGGATCGGATCATCCAGGCTCCGCGTTAGCGCATTCTTGATCAATGATTCTTGCAACTCAAGGTTGGTCTTGGCGACGGTCAGATCCTGCGCACGCTTTGACGCTTCCGCTTCGGCACGCATCACGTCCATCGCGGGTACTGCTTCGAGTTGCAATTGCTTGCGCGTGTTATCGAGTGTCTGGCTAGCGAAATCCAGCGATTGCTGATTCACCGTCGCCTGCTCGAAAGCGCCTACCAGATCCCAATAGATATTCGCGATTTGCGTAACTGTGGCGGTCACTTGATCTTTGAATGCGATATCAGAAATTTTCTTGTTATTCTTCGCGATCCGAAGGTAGCGAAGGTTCGGTCCGAATCCGAAGCCGGCAAGTAATGCCTGTTGGATAGTGACGCGATATTGCGAATTGAGGGCAGGCGTGAGATTCGAAAAAATACTGTTCGTAGCCTGCCGGTTATTGTTGAACTCAAATGAGAATTGCGTGCCTGTCGGAAAGGCTTGCAGGTAGCTCATATTCGCAGTCGAAGTGTTCAGTTGCAGCGAAGGCACACCATAAATCGCCAAGCTCGATAACGGCGAGGTCAGGTGTTCGATGCCCAGCGTCCCATTGATCTGCGGATCGTAGCTGCTCACCAGGGTGCCGCTACCGAGGGTCGATTGCACTAATCCGGATGCGCCAGCGCCAGCACCACCGGCGCCTCCCGTTGTACCACCGGCTCCGCCGCCTGGGGCCCCTGTCCCGTAGCCTCCCACACCGCCGCCTGGTGTTCCCTGCACCACGCCTGTGTTTACACCACGGAACGAACCACCGGCTTTACTGCGCAAGATGTCCGTATCGGCAATTGGAATGTTGTAACGCGCGATCGCGAGGTCCAGGTTATTTTCCAAGGCGAGCGAGATCGCATCCTTCAGGGAAAGATAAAGTTTTCCGTCCTTGATGAGAGAAGTTAAACGTGAGGAATTTGCCAGCTCAGGCGGCGGCACGTGGCTGGGCGCATACGCACTGAGCGGATCACGCGACTTCGGCAAATTGATGCTGAAGCCTGCAGGCGTCTGCGCCGCCGGGCTCTGCGCCAATCCGGTAGTGGCGGCCAAGGTTGCGTAGGCGCAAATCACACTGACAATCTTTCGGAGCCGGGTTACTACGCGATCGTTCATCGGCTGGCGACCTCACCCTGCACCTGCAAGTCAGGATTTGCGGTATCGCCCACCAGCCAGCCATCCCGCATCTGCAACGTGCGCGTTCCGTAGGCTGCATTGGTCTCGGAATGAGTGACCTGTACGATCGTTGTTCCGTGTTCGTTGAGTTCCTTAAACAATTCCATGATCTCCCTGGCGTGACTGGAATGGAGGTTGCCGGTTGGCTCGTCAGCTAACAACAGAACGGGGTTGTGAATGACCGCGCGCGCAATCCCGACGAGTTGCTGCTGACCTCCGGAGAGTTGGTTGGGGTAGAGGTCTTTCTTCGCGACGATCCGAAACCGGTCGAGCGTGTCCGCCACCATGCTTTGGCGTTCGCCGCGCGGAATGTCTTTGTAAGAGAGCGGCAAGTCGATGTTCTCCTGCACCGTTAAGTCGTCAAGCAAGTGGTAACTCTGAAAAACCATGCCGACGTTTTTCTTCGCCAGGTCGGCGCGCTGCTTGCGCTTCATGTCGTGCACCGATTCGTTGTTGAACCAGTATTCTCCGGCCCATTGGTCGTCCAAGAGCGCGAGCACGTTGAGAAGCGAAGACTTTCCCGCTCCTGAAGGTCCCATGATGGTGATGAACTCACCTGGCTGAATATCAAGGCCTACACGCCGCAATACCCACGTTTGCCCGGCCCCGGTTTTATAACTACGCTCAATATTCTTCAGTTGAATCATGTTCTTCTCGATTTCCTGTTATTCGTAACGAAGCGCGATCATGGGCTCAGTGGATGCCGCACGTTTTGCGGGTAGAAATGCCGCGAGCAGACCAACGAGTGCGAGGCCTGCAACCAGGCAGGTCACGATTCCAGCATCGCGACCCGCGTGGATAACGACCATCGCAGCAAGTAATTTCTGTATCGCCAGCATTGTGAACAAGCCGGTGGCCAAACCGATGGCAAGCAAAATCCCAACCCGGCGATAAATGTTTGAGAGCACCTGCAAACGCGTTGCCCCCAGTGCCATACGAACACCGATGTCTCGAGTCGAAAGTTCGACTTCATGACTTATCAGCCCGTAAAGTCCTACGATCGCCAGCAGAATGGCTAACGCCGCAAAGATGCCGAAGAGCCAATTCTCCAACCGTTCAAAAATCAAAACTTCAGCAATCACGTCGCGCATCGTTTCCGGCTGACGAAACGGAGTTCCCGCATCCACCTCGTGAAATGCCTGGCGAAGACCCGGAATCACAGTTGAGGGATCGTTCGCCGTCCGCACCACGAGTTGCATTGTCAGACCGAACTGCCAGAGGTCTCCGGGCGCAACTTGCGACACAGGGAAATCCATCTCTGCCAGCGGAGAATGGAAAATATCCTGACGCACATCCTTCACCACTCCCACAATCACTGGCTTATTGTCGTTGTCAGTGTGCTGGCCAATCGGACCTTCTCCGGGGGCAAAGAACTTCTTCACAAATGCTTCGTTGACAACAATAACGGGCGTCGAAGTTCGGGTGTCGAGCTTCGAATCGATCAACCGGCCGCGAACCAGTTGCACTCCCATTGCCGTGAAGTACCCTGGTGTTACATAGCGGTCCTCTGCCAGTTGCTCAGAGTTTGGCGGTGCGGGGGGCTTGCCGGCTATCTGCACGTCACTGTTCCAGCCGTAACTTTGGATCGGAAGCAATTGAACGACCCCCGCGTCCTTCACGCCGGGCGTAGCGCGCACCTTTTCGAGCAGCGGCATGTAGAACTCAGTGTAGACATCCTTACCTTGGTAAGCGCCCCGAGAAAGATTGATCTCCGTCGATATCAAGTGATCCGTCGAAAAGCCAAGGTCGGTGCTCCTGAGCCCCGCCAATGCTCGCAGGAGCAAGCCGGACGTAACCAGGAGCACGAGAGCAAGTGCTACTTGCGTCACGATGAACATCGCCCGCAGATGATGCTGCCCGCGGGCTGATCCCGCACTGCCAGATGACTTCATGGCTAGTAAGGGTGCGGTTCCAGAAAGCCTCAATGCGGGTACCATGCCTGCGAGGAGTGCCGTCACGATGGCGACTGCAAGTGAAACCAGCAGGACAGGCACATTGATCTGCACCTCAGCTCCTCGTGCCAGTGCAGACACGAGTAACTTCGTCATCATCGACAAGAGGGCGTATGCCAAAAGAACGCCGCCTAAAGTTCCAGCCATTGCCAGTAAAACTGTTTCTGTCAGCAACTGTCGAACTAAACGGCTGCGACTTGCACCGACCGCCGAACGCAGCGCCACCTCGCGCTCTCGTTTCACACCACGCGCCAGCAGCAATCCCGCCAAGTTGGTGCAGCCAATCCCAAGAACCGCAAACACGGCAAATAACAACACCTTGAGCGGTGCGCCGGTATCTCCCACTACGTGCTGCGCGATTCCTTCCAATTTCATGCGACGGCCCTTGGCATCCGTAAAGGTATTCGCATAATCATCCATCGCGCGAGTCACGTCAGCTTCTCCCTGCTGCGCCGTAATCCCAGGCTTGAGCCGCGCAATCGTCGGCAGCCAGTGCGAGCCTTTGCCTTCAGCAAGTTCTTTCGGAATATGAAGGGGGGTATAGACCGCGTGCGCGGCACTAATCGGATATCGGAATCCCGGTGGCATCACGCCGATGACAGTGTATGGCCGCCCTTCGAGTTTAGCGGTTGCCCCAAGGACGCCAGAATTGCCGCCAAAATCCTGCTGCCACGTTTCATAACTCAATACCACCACATCGTTCTTGCCCGCCTGGTCTTCACCCATCGCGAAGGTGCGGCCCATCAGGGCATTTACTCCAAACACTTGAAAGAAGTTGTCGGTCGTACTGATGTTGGTGATCGGAACCGGTCCGCTGTTGCTTTCAAAATTTGCGGTGCCGCGCGAGTATCCCGCCAATGCCGCGAAGCTCTGGTTCTCGCGCCGCCATGCCAAGTATTCGGGATAGGATGCCGGCTGGGTATAGCCTTGCGGCGAATAGGCCTCAAGAAAGACTATGCGTCCAGGATTATCGTAGGGCAGTGGCCGGATCAGCATCGCGTAAAGCACGCTGAACACTGCGGTCGTGACTCCGATTGCAAGCGCAATCGTCAACACCGCCGTTCCCGAGAAAGCGGGCTTCTTATAGAGCTGACGAAATGCGTATCGAAGATCCTGCATTAAAGTCGTCATGAGTGCCTCGCTATTCGTAACGAATCGCGGTTAGAGGATTGACCGACGCCGCCCGATGCGCCGGGATATAGGCTGCCGCCAGTGCAACCAGGACAAGAATCGCCATCGCGATTCCGAATGAAACCGGATCTTCTGCCGGAACTCCGAACAACATGCTGGTGATCAGTCGTGCAGCGCCGATTGTCAGCATCAGCCCCAATCCGATTCCGATCGCCGTGAGGCGCATGGCCCCGCCGAGGACCATCGCAAGTATGTCGCCGCGTTTCGCCCCGAACGTCATGCGAACTCCGACCTCGAACGTCCGCTGCGCGACGGTATAGGCCATCACTCCATAGATGCCCAGCGTCGCGAGGATCAGGCCGAGGATGGCGAATCCGCCGACGAGCCAGGAGCGGAAGCGCGGGGTGGCGGTGGACTCGGTCACCATGGCTTGCATGGTGGTGAACTTGGTGGCGATCTGCGGGTCCGTCGCGAGCACTTTCTTGCGTGCGGTTTCCATCAGCGACATAGGCGGTAGGTCGGTGTGCATCACCACCTGGACTTCATTGGCGCGATAGGGATGCTGTTTGAGCGGCATGTAAAGCAGGGGACCGGGCGTCTGAGCCGGGGAGTCCTGGCGGACGTCGCCTACGACGCCGACGATGGTCATCCACTTATCGGTATCGAGACCGCAGCGAATCTGTTTACCTATGGGGTCCGAATTGCCGAAGCTCTTGCGCGCAAGCGATTGGCTGATGATCGCTACGAATTGAGTCTCGTAACTGTCGCTCTTGGCGAAGTCACGGCCGCGAAGCAGGGGAATCCCCATGGTGGCGAAATACTGGGGGCTACTGAGCGACCAGTTTGCCCATGGTAGATCGCTTAACGATGCAGGGAGGGGCTGGCCTTCAATCTGATATCCGCCATTGGATCCGTACTGGCCGGACGGCAGGCCCATGATGGCGGAGACACTTTGGACACCGGGCACCGCGCGGAGTTGATCATAGAGATCTTCGAACTGTTGCGCACGCTGGAGATAGTCCGGCAGTTCCCTGGCGGGTGCATGGGCGTACATCACCAGCACGCCGTCGCTGCGATAGCCGGGATCACTGGCGTCGAGCTTGAGCATGGTGCGGACAAGCAGGCCTGCACCCGAGGCAAGGACTAGGGTCAAGGCGATCTCGGCTACGACAAGCGCGCTGCGAAGACGGGCGACGCCACGACCGGTGAGACCGCGAGAGGTGTCCTGCTTAAGGGATTCGTTGACATTGAGGCGCAGGGTTTGCCAACAAGGCGCGATGCCCGAAAGGAGCGTGGCGAGGATGCAGACGATAGCGATGAGGCCGAGCGACACGAGGCCGATATGGACCTCGTTGAGCCGCGGAATGTCCGCGGGGGCTAGGCGCAAGAAGGCGTGGAGCAGAGGATTCGCTAAGAGGATGCCGACACCGCCGCCAAAGAGTGCGAGCAGCAAGCATTCCAGCAGCACCTGACGGACGACTCGCCATTTCGAAGCGCCGAGCACGGTACGCAGGGCGACTTCCTTCATGCGAGTCGTGGCACGAGCCAACTGCAAGTGAGCGACGTTCACGCAAGCGATGAGGAGGATGACTCCGACAGCGGCTAGAAGGAGGAGGAACATGGGACGAACTTTGCCGACCAGTTGCTCCTGGAGGGGCACGACGGTGAAGGACTTGTCTTTGTTATCGGCGGGATACGCGGCACGCAGCCGATCGCCGATGGTGTCGAGTTGTGATTGGGCGGTCTTCACCGAGACGCCCGGCTTCAGCTTGGCGACCGCATGGAAGTTGAAGGCGGTTCGACTCAACCATTCCTTCTCCGGATCCGCCGGTCCGCCGAGCCAGACTTGCGTCGCTTGCGGATAGCTGAATTGGCCGGGGAGGACGCCGACGATGTCGTAGGTCTTCCCTTCCATGCTGAGGGTCTTGCCGATGGCGTTTTCGACGGAGCCGAAGTTGTCGCGGGCAAAGGTGGCGTTGATGAGCGCTGAGTGTTGGGCTTCGGCATCGGCGAACAATCGGCCAGCGACCGGGGCGACGCCGAGGATATTTGCAAAGTTCGCGGTGGCGACCTGAACTCCGGTGAAGGCAGCGTGGTCAGGCATTTGCACGCCCATCTCGCCACCGTAGTAGTAGGCGACTCCCTCGAAACTATTGGACTGGGAACGCACGTCCACGAGATCGGGGCCGGTCATGCGCGAGATGCTGCGAGCCTCGCTGATGAAATGGGTATTCAACGCAACGATACGGTCGGCGTCGCGATACGGTAAAGGCGCAATGAGCACGGATTGGACGAGCGCGAGTACTACGGCATTCGCGCCGATTCCCAACCCAAGTGTGAGAACGGCCACCAAGGTAAAGCTTGGGCTCTTCCTCAAATTGCGGATCGCATATCGAAGATCTTGTGAGATTCCATTCATCGGCTCACCTACTCGTACCGCAGCGCTTTCATTGGATCGACGCCCGCGGCCTGTCGCGCCGGCAGCAGGGCAGCCGCAATCGCCACTAGCGTCACCAGCAAGACTCCTGCAATCAGAGTGATCGGGTCGTAATGTGACACCCCGAACAATTGAGCACGCATGAAGCGGCTGAGAACGAGAGACGCAGGCACTGCAACAATGATTCCTATGCCTGCCAGCCACAACACTTCCTTGATAACCATGCGTACTACCGACACCCGGCTGGCTCCCAGCGCCATCCGTACTCCGATTTCACGCGTGCGCTGCGCGGTGGAATATGCAAGGACGCCATACAAGCCGACCGCTGCGAGAATCGCCGCCAATACACCGAAGCACGATGCCAGCAGTGCGATCAGGCGCTCCGTATTGATGTTGTTGTCGACTTGTTCGTCCATGGTGCGAAACGTATCGAGCACCAGCTTGGAATCGACCCCTAGTACGGCGCCACGAATTGCCGACATCGCGTTGGCAGGAGGCTGCCAGGTGCGAACGTAATAGGTTAAAGAGCTCGGATCATCGGGGACTTCGTCATACTTTAGCGTCTTCGGGTTGCGGACGAAGCGGATCATCTGTAAGTACGGTGTGAAGATCGTGGGCATGATCTCCTCGCGTACCCCTGTATGCTTCGCGTCCCTCACAACTCCTACGATCTGGATATCCAGCTTCGCGTCATCTCCGGATCCATGTGCGATGAACGTACCGATGGCCTTTTCAGGCGTCCCGAAAAACTGCCGCGCGAGGGTTTCATTCACTACCGCCACTCTCGCCGCTGTGCGATTGTCCGCTTCTGTAAAATCTCGTCCCGCAAGCAAAGGCATCTGCATCGTCGTAAGGTAGCCGGCACTCACGTTCGGCCACTCCACGTTCATGTGCTCGTCATCAGACTCTTTTCGACCTGCGATGCTGAAGTTGCTCCTTGAATTGTTGTCCGAAATCTCCGGATCCGTCGTCGCCGCCACGGCACGCACTCCGGGCAACTTTGAGAGGGCATCCATCATGCGTTGGTGTAGCGCAAGCGTCTGATTGTCCTGGTAGCCGGCAAGCTGCGGATCGATGCCGAATGTCAGGAGATGCTCTGTCGCGAAGCCCACATTCACAGATTTCAGGTTGTTCAGTGTGCGCACAAATAATCCGGCCCCCACGAGAAGGACCAGGCTCAAGCCGACCTGCACCGCTACCGATACGCGACGGAATCGCAGCGGCCCACCGCCAGCGGTAACGGTCTGTTGCTTGAGCGCAGGCGCGAGGTTCGGACGCCAGAACTGGATCGCCGGCGCGATGCTGAAGATCAGGCTAACCAGCAGCGCAAGCCCAAAGTTGAAAATAAGGATGCGCATATCCGGTGACGATGAAAACGGAACTGCTCCATTGTTATCGGCAAATGCTTTGCGGATCAGAAGCGCCGATGCGGGAGAGGCAATCAGCAATCCCCCAATTCCTCCGGCCACGCCGAGAAATAAGCCCTCACTTAGAAGTTGCTGAATGATGCGGCTCCGGCGTGCTCCCATCGCATATCGAACCGACATCTCCCGCATCCGCCCGGCGGCGCGCACCAACAGCAGCGTAGCAACATTCGCGCATGCCATCACGGCCACCAGAAGGACCATCGCCATCACGATCAGCATCGGTAAACGGTATTGATCGAGCAACGAAAATCCGCGTGCCCCGTTTCGCAGGTACAAATGGCTCTTGGCTGCAAACGACTCTTTGAAGCGCTGCGAGTTTCCGCGAATATCTTTTAGCTCGTCGGTACGAATCGAGTGCCAGAGCGAATCGAGTCCAGCCTCGCCCTGCGCCGCGGTCATACCCGGCTTCAATCGGCCAATGATGTTGAGCCAACGTGCACGCCGGTTTTCCAGCTCGTTCCAGGAAGGCGTCATGATTGGCTTCATCATCATCGGTGTGTAAACCGCGGGGACGAAGCCTACCTGCACGCTCTGGAACCCAGGCGCCGCCACTCCCACTACCGTGAACGGATGGCCATTGATTTGAATCGTGTCGTTGATCACGTGCGGGTCGAGCCCAAATCGCCGTTGCCAGTACGCGTAGCTGAGCACGACTACGGGATTTGCATTCTGCACCAGGTCATCCGCCTGCACGAACAGGCGACCGGCCGCGGGTTGCACTCCGAGCACGTCGAAGTAGTTGCCCGACACCATCTCGGCATTCACCAACTCCGGTTGGTTGTGCCACTGAACACCCGTCTGGGTGACGTCCGAAGCAATCAGCCCCGAGAAAACCGAGTTGCGGTCGCGCAAGTCTTTGTACATCGGGTAAGAGAAATAACTACCTTCCGGACCACCATGGTTGTTGGTCATTCCGGATTCTGCGCCCTTCGATTCGAGAACAACCAGTTGCTTCGGATCTCTCACTGGAAGTCTTCGTAACAAAACTTGATCGAAGAGACTGTAGATAGCTGTGTTCGCCCCGATGCTGAGCGTCAGCGTGATGATCGCCGTTGCCGCGAAGCCCGGCGTCTTCCGCAACTGACGGAAGGCATATCGCACGTCCTGAAGAAAGCCGTCGAGCATCGTTACTCCTGTCGCAGCGTCCGCATCGGATCGAGTTTCGCCGCGCGACGTGCGGGAAGGTAGCTGGCGAAGAGTACAGTGGCCGCCAGCAAAGATGAGGTTGCGAGCAATGCCACTGGGTTGAAGATCGAGACGTTGTACAGCATGCTATTGAGCACTCGTCCGAGCGCGAAACTGGCCAACAAACCTGCGACCAATCCGATCACGGCAAGTTGCATGCCTCGGCCCAGCACCAGTTGCAGCACGTCGCTGCGCTGTGCACCCAGGGCCATGCGAACTCCAAGTTCCCGAGTACGCAGTTTCACCGAATAGCTGATCACGCCATACAAACCCAGTGCGGAGAGCAGCAGCGCTAACCCTGCAAAGGTCGAAAGCAGCACCACAAGGAAGCGGCGTCCCAAGAGAGAAGAATCCACCCGCTCGTCCATCGTCTTTACGTCATAAAGCGCTTGGCTTGGATCCACAGAATGCACCGCATCGCGTGTTGCGCCAACGACGCTCATCGGCGACCCTGCGCTGCGTACCGCAATGAAAACCGAGCTATTCGGAACCTGGGAAATTGGCAGGTAATAAAACCCCTCATTGGTATCCGATTCCAATGACGACGCCTTCGCATGCTTCACCACGCCAACAATCGTGCGCATCGGATCGTCTGGGCCATTGCCGCCGAAGTTAATTTGTTGACCGATCGGATCCTGTCCGGGCCAATACTGTCGCGCTAGGGTCTCGTCAACCACGACGACCGGTTGCGTTTTGAAGCGGTCTCCCGGCGTGAACACCCGCCCGCGTACTAACGGAATCCCCAGGGTGGCAAAGTAGTCCGACGAGATGCTGCGAATATTTCCATGCGGACCGGGTTGGTTTGGAGGAACGGTCTGGCCCTTAATGGAAAACGATGCAGAGCCCCCATTGTTGCTGAACGGCAGCGCGTCTACGATCGCAACCCGCTGCGCACCCGGAACATTTTTGAGCTGATCTTCGAGCGCGTTGAAGAAGTTCACCTGCTGCTCATCGGACTTATAGATCGAGTTTGGCAGCGTGATCGCGCCGGTCATCAGTCCATGCGGGTCGAATCCGGTCTGTACCTTTTCCAATTGCTGCAAGCTCCGCACCAGCAGTCCTGCACCGAAGAGCAGCAGCATCGCAATCGCAATCTCCACCACCACGAGCGAAGAGCGCAATCTCTGGCGCGCCGGACTCGTCGAGTCAGATCGTCCGCCTTCCTGTAACGCCTGGAACCAGCGGGTGTGCGTCATATGCCACGAGGGAGCAGTGCCACACAGCAGGGCGCATAACACGCCGATGGCAGCGACAAACGTCAAGACGCTAGCGCTCATGTGAGCGCTGATGTTCCCGCTCACGCTGGGCGGCGCCAGGGAGAGTAGAGCCGGCACCGAAACCGTGGCGATCGCTAAACCGATCGCTACGCCGCCGATCGCAAGCAGCAGACTCTCCGCGAAAGCTTGCCTCATCAGCAAAGCGCGCGAACTGCCCAAGGCAATCTGGATCGACACCTCGCGTTGACGCCCCGACGCGCGTGCAAGCTGCAACCCTGCGATGTTGGCACACGCAATCAGCAGCACCAAAGCGACCGCTGCTAGCAGGAACTTCATCGGCTTGCGCATGTCACCGGAGACAAAGTCGATCAAGGGCATGCAGAACTCGTGCCAACCTGCCGACTGTGCGAATGAACCCAGTTGGCTGCTGGAGAACTTCACCTGCTGGGATCGCTGTTCGAGATAAGCATTTGCCTCTTGAACTGACTTTCCTTCTCGCAGCCGTGCCACCGAAAACAAATATTCGTTGAATCGGAAATTCGGGTCGGTGTACTGGCTCGGCTTCAAACCCAGCGGTGTCCAAATCTCGGCCTTGTTGGGCCATGCAAATTCCGGCCCCATCACGCCCACTACTTCGTAAGATTCACGATTCAACTGCAGTTTGCGCCCGACGATATGTTGATCACCGCCGAATCGTTTTTTCCACGTTGGGTAGGAAAGGATAACTTCGTGCTCCGCACCCGGCTGGTCTTCCTCCGCGCGAAACACCCGGCCCAGCATGGGACGCGCCCAGAACACGTCGAACCACTGCCACGTTACCTTCGCACCTTGCAGTAATTCGGGCGCCGCGGAGTCGCCGGTGTAGTTGTAGTTCGCTGGATTCATGCCCGCCGCGGATGTGAAGACGCTCTTCCCTTCCATCGCATCTTCGAGATCGACGGGCGACAGCGAAATATTCGCGAGATCGCCGAGGTGGTACCCGGCCCGCACCGCAACCACATTCCGCGGATGCGGAATTCCGCTAGGATTCAGCAGCGTCGCATTCATTACCGTGAAGACCGCAACGTTCGCACCGATCCCGAGTGCCAGCGTCAGCACTGCTGCGATCGCAAATCCGGGACTCTTCTTCAGCTGCCGAAGCGAATAGCGCAGGTCTTGGATGAATCCACGCATGGGCGACCTCCTGCCGTGAAACTTAGTGAATTTCCTGGGTCAGTTTTCTCAACTCTTCTTCGGCGACTACCTTGCCGTCGAAAAGATGGATCTGGCGTTGAGCGTGGGCCGCGAATCGTGGATCGTGCGTCACCATGCATATGGTTGCGCCTTCCCCATGCAAGTTCTGGAGCAGTTCCATTACCGCTTCGCCATTGCGGGAATCGAGGTTTCCGGTAGGTTCGTCCGCCAGCAGGATCGACGGATTGCCCGCCAATGCTCGAGCCACAGCCACACGCTGCTGTTGACCGCCGGAAAGTTGTGAAGGATAGTGCCGAATCCGGTGCGCCATGCCTACGCGCTCCAACGCTTCCATCACGCGCTGCTTGCGATTCGGCGTCGCCATTCCCTGCCGATACGTAAGCGGCAGTTCAACGTTCTCGTATACGGTGAGATCACCGATCAGGTTGAAACTCTGGAAGATGAAGCCGATCTCCTGGTTGCGAATGCGAGAACGATCGGCGAAATCAAGGTTCTCGACCGCTTTGCCGTTGAGGTGATACTTCCCGCCTGTCGGAGTATCGAGCAAGCCGATGATGGAGAGCAGGGTCGATTTGCCGCAGCCCGATGGACCGGACATCGCCACGTACTCGCCCTTCTCAATCGCGAGATGCACGCCGGAGAGCGCATGGGTCTCGATCTCGTCGGTATAGAAAACTTTGGTCAGATCCTCAATCTGGATCAAGGCACGTCCTGCTTCACTCATCGCTGCGTCTCCTGAAAAATGAACCCGAGGTCGTTAGTCGAGTCGAATCCGCTCGGTGTTATCCCAACGAGACATATCCGACAGAATCACTGTGTCGCCTGGTTTGAGTCCTTCAAGCACCTGGATCGTATTCACCGAAGCGCGTCCCACTTTCACCGGCACTCGGGTTGCACCCTTGCCATCCGGATCAAGTTTGAACAGGCTGATCGTGCTGTTTTCCTGCCCGAATGCCGGCCGGCCCACATAAACCACGTTATCCAGCCTCTCCAGGTCGATGGTTCCATCTACGCTAAGGTCCGGGCGCGCTCCCTTCGGAAGCTCCCCTGTGATCTTTACGTCAACCGTGACCGTTCCGTTCTGTACCGCCGGATCTACGCGCATGACGTTACCCTGCACGATGCCGTTATGCGTGTCTACGGAAGCGGGCTCGCCAATCTGAACATCACGAGCCTGGGTTTCCGGGATTTTCAGCGATGCCATCAACCGATTCGGCTGCACCACTTTTGCCAGCACGGTTCCGGGCGTCACGTGTTGCCCAACCTGCAGAGGCTGATCCACGAGCACGCCATCGATTCCGGCGCGAACCTTCATCCGTTCCAGTTGCTTTTGTTTCAGCTGGGCGAGAGCCCCCATTTCGTCGACCTTGGCCTGCTGCACCGCCATCTGCGAGACGATTACCCGTTCATTCATCGTCAGCCGTTGGCCTTCGATATCGTTCCGCGTGGTGAGTTCGTCCGCTTTGCCTTGCGACGACTTGTACGCAAGCCCGGAAATGACTCCGAGATCGTAGAGCGCTTTGTCGGTCTGGGCCTGCCTCTGTGCCTGGCTGTAGTCCGCCCCGACGGTAGCTGCCCCCGCCTTCTGGTTCATCAGGTCGCTTTGCAGCTTCACCTTCAGGTTCTGATATTCGGCTTCTGCACCCTTCAACTGAAGCTGCGCATCCACCGATTCCTGTTCCAGTTGTGGATTCGTCATCTCAAGCAGCACGGTATCCGCCGTCACTTGCGACCCTGGGAGCTTGAGAATGCGAAGCACGGTGGCTTCCGTCTCCGCAGGAATCAACCGAACGTCTTCAGGAGTGGGGGTAAGTGTTCCAAGTCCGCGTACCTGGCGAAGCATAGGACCTTGTTTCACGGCGTCGGTCCATACTGTGCCGCGTTCCACCTCCGGCGAAGCGGGCTTCAGCCGCGAGACTCCAACCGTCACGGCTACGAGAACAATGAGGGCGATCGCGCCAAATAGGATTTGCTTGCGGCGCTTTTGTTGCTTGAACTCTGGGCGGGCGATATCCATCGCAAGTCATAAGTGCAAGCTGAACGCCATTCGCAACTCGTTGACTACAAGAATCTTACTTGCGATTGCGTAACGAGCAAGTGTCCCCTTGCGAAGAAAAGTGTCCGAAATCGGACAGGTCGCGGTTGAAGTGAAATGGGGAAAGGAAGCACTTTCACTTTGCACTTGCCGATCGCCGAAGACTCGCCGCTGCGCGCGTCGGTCCTATCCGAAAATGCGGTGATGAATGCATGAATGAACGGATCCTGTTGATCGAAGACGAAGAGGCGTTGTTGATGACGCTCACGGATCGCTTGAGCAGCGAAAGCTACTCCGTGGAGATCGCGCGCAACGAGTAGCAACAACACCCCGCCGCTGACAGCAAGGTCGCGCCGGCGCATCGCTGACATCTGCGATGCGAGTGAGCCTGCCCGATGGCGCACTACAAGGTTCCAGTGGGGATCGTGGCCCGTGTCCTGCATCAGCGGCAGCCGGGTTGGAGCAGACACATGTTGCGTCGCTCCTCGGCAGTGTTAGGAGCCCTTTTCCCACCAGCATGAAAATCGCCCGCAAAATCGTGCGACAGGGCAGGCCCTCCATCGGAGGGTGGGCCGAAGATATCGAGCACCGCATCAGGGTCGTTGAACGAAGTTGCGAGTTTTCGTATGGTAACGGATTTTCCTCGCAATTTGAATCGATGACAACGTTCTGTCGTTGCGAGTGAGCCTCAGTCAACTGCTTACGATTTCTCCTGTGCGAAGTCTGGCGTGGGCGAGGCGCTTCACATCAATCTTCCTAGCGACTTGAAAATTCAACGCAGGAGATGACGAATGGAAAACAAAGTTTATCGCGGACAAGTGGAAGAAGATCGTTTTACGGGTGGAATTGAAGCACAAACTTCACAGATTCCGTCGAGTGCCTACTTAGGCCTGGCCGTTGGGGCGATCGGTCTTTCGGCGATTTGCAAACTTATGGGCAAAGACAATCTCGCGCTCTTCATCGGACAATGGCCGGCGCCGTTCCTGCTTCTGGGTATCTATAACAAGATGGTAAAGCAGCATGGGTCGGATGCTCTGAGCAGCAGCAACCGCGCTGCCTGATCGTTCAGAGCCAATAAAACCGCGGCACGGAGCGAACACTCCGCGCGCAGTTTTCATCAAAATACTCGTTCATGATCCTCCCTCAACCCGCAAGAAAACCCCGCGCTCGATGCGGGGTTTTTTGTTGGGTTAAACGCTTTCCCATCGTTGCGCGAACTTCCGGGCGATCACGAAAAGGAAAATTCCGACGGCGAGCAATACACTCACCTGCGGCCAGAGCTGCTGAATGGGTTCGTCATACCAGAATACTTTCGTGAACCCATCAATGGCCCAGCCATTGATAGTGAAAAGCCCGGCCTTTTGCAGCGTTGGAGACATCAGAAAGCGCGGGAACATGCTGCCGCCGATGGCGGACATGGTGAGGATCAGCAGGGTGCTGATACCTCCCTGTTGCGCCCGCGTCTTCGACACGCTGGCAAGAATCATGCCGAAGTTCGCGACCGCAAAAGCGGTACAGATACCCATCACGAGAAAGCCCGGCACATGCGTCCAGAGATCAAGATGAAAGACGGCCCATCCCCAGAGGAACATCAGGCAGAGCTGTGAAAAAGCCAGCAGTGTGCAATAGATCATCTTGCCCGCGAGCAAAGTGGTCATGCTGACATGCGAGCTTAAAACGCGATCGAGCGCACCACTATCGGACTCATCCAGCAGCGATCCTCCGGCAGCGCTCGCAGTAAATAGCAGGAACATCACTCCGATGCCCGCAGCGTAAAACGAAACCATAGGGCTTTTCTTGTTCTCGCCAACCACGTCGCGGATCGTCAACGGAACCAGCGAGACATTGTTCGCGTTGCTCGGCGCGTTTTGATCCCGACGATTTAGGACCTCGCGATAGTTCGCCAGGCTGGCTTCAATGTTCTTCTTCTGCTCAGGCGTAAGACCACCGGAAGACTGTGCGAAGTACTGCATGCCCTGGTCGGCCATCACATCTCCCATCGAAGTCATGACGATCTTCTGCAACATGCCCGCCAGCACCTGCGCGCCGATGGGATCGGAGCTATCGTGCAGGATCTGGATCTGCGGTTGATTTGTTTCCTGTTCCTGCGGCCCGAAAGAAATCGGGTGCGCCCCATAACCTTTCGGGATGATGAGAGCGGTGGGGAAATCTCCAGCCTTTACTCCAGCCTCCGCGGATTGCGATGTGTAGTCGGGTCTCGGTGCTTCGCCTTTTTTTGTCTCCGGCGATGTAAAGGCGCGCAGAGCTTCCTCGTGTTTCAGGCCTTCGACTAATCGTTTTGAGCCGACGCTCTGGTCTTCATCGACGACCGCAACGCTGACCCTGGGCGTGCTGTTGCGCTGGCTGCCGAAGATTACAGCGAAAATGCTGAAGAACGCGACGGGGAGCACGAACGAGAGCACGAAGGCCCCCCGGTCACGGCGCAATGCCCGAAAGCTGGTGCGTAGAATGGCTCCAATCATTCGCGGAGATCCCTTCCCGTCAGTTGCAGGAAAACCGACTCCAGATTCGGCCGACGCAGGACAACATCGATCACGTCCAGCCCATTGTTGGTGGCGCCGTCGAGCAAGCTCGCGATCTCGGTCGGCTGTTCGATAGAAAAGTGTGCGACCTGACCATCGTAGGTGCCATTGCGAATTCCGGCCCAGGCGGCCGCTTTCTGATCGACATCGTTGATGCGCATGAGCACGTCGCTGCGCCCGCCAAATGACTGGTGAACCAGATCATCGCGCGTACCGAGAGCGATCACTTTTCCGTGATCGATGATGGCGATGCGATCGCAGAGGCGCTCTGCCTCTTCCATGTAATGGGTGGTGTAGATGATGGCCATGCCTTCGGCCCGAAGTGCTTCGATCATCTCGAAGATGTTGTTACGCGATTGCGGATCGACGCCCACCGTGGGTTCGTCCAGCAGTACGACGCGCGGGTGATGGATCAGCCCGCATGCCATGTTTAGGCGTCGCTTCATCCCTCCGCTGAGTTGCTTCACAATCGTGTCGGCTTTGTCGGCAAGCGTCGCCCACTGGATGCACCAGGCGATAGCATCGTGCAGGCCTTTGCCGGACAGCCCCTGGTAGCGGCCAAACGAATCCAGATTTTCGCGACAGGTGAGCAGCGGATAGAGCGCCAATTCCTGGGGAACCCACCCAATTGCGGCACGTGCCTCAGCAGACTCCGCGGGATGTCCGAAAATGCGGACAGTTCCTGCATCCGGGCGCACGCGCCCAACGATGCTGCGGATCGTGGTCGACTTCCCCGCCCCGTTGGGTCCGAGCAACCCAACGCACTCGCGGTCGCGCACCTCGAGGGACACGCCCTCAACCGCGGTTAGGCCTCCGAAACGTTTGACGAGATTGCTGATTTGCAGCGGCGGAGCGTTGGACATCGTTCTGGGGATTGTACGCCGACGAAGTGTAGGATTATTGGGAGTACGTTTGCATTTTGCGAGGCGGCGGTTCACCTATGCTACGCGCGACGTTGATCGCACTCTTCACATTCATTTGTCCCTCATTCAGCCAGGAGCTCCCGAAGTTCCCGAAGACCATGCCAGGGGTTGTGAACATACCCCACCTGCCACAACAACCAACCAAAACGGTCAAACCCGTCTATCCGCCGGAGGCCCTGCAGCGTTGGATTCAAGCAACTATCGTTCTCGATGCCGTGCTCGATACGCAAGGCGCGGTTGAAACGCTGGGGTGCGACACGATATGCAGTGATGCACGTCCCGATCTTCTTCGCTCTGCGGCTGAGGCCGTTCGTCAGTGGCAATGGAGCCCAGTCCTCGTGAAGGGAAAGCCGGTCCGAGTTCGTACGCGGGTTGCGGTAGAGTTCGCGCTGGATGCAAACAGTCCTTCGATTAGCGTCTGCAACGTGTTCCGTGATCCCCAGTGGTTCATGGGAAAAGTGGTGAATTTGTCAGGAACGGTTGCCCGCGTAGCTGGCGTGAATGTTCTAACCTCGAAAGACTGCGACGGCAGCATGGTGATCACCGATGGCGACGCGTCCCCGCCCGATCGCGACGCGAAATATGCCGCCCTGCAACAGGCACTCGCAATGGGCTCGGCTCGAGCTTCGCTTCGAGGTTTGATCCGGAAAGACAGTGGCCCGGGACAACTGGCGGGCCAGCGACTGGTTCTGCAGCGCGTGCTACAGTGCTCACCCTAATCGTGGCGGACGTGAGTCTCTCACACTAGACTCTGAGCATGCGCCGCATATCTGCGGTCCGAGGTTTACATGAGTTTTCGTGGTTGCAAAGCTTTGCTGTTTTCGCTGCTCCTTGCCTTCACATTCGTTCCACTTGCGATGCTCGGCCAAGACTCATCTTCTTCGGCAGGAACACAACCCGCCGTTACGTGCCCCTCAGTTACGCTAGCCGAGAGCGTTGGTCCTTACACGGGAGTAGCGCCGCTGCCACCCGCAGCACCATCGCCTCCACCCAATCCTGGAACCACCTCAGCTGGTTCAGTCTGCGTCTCGAGCCCGGCCAACGGTGCGACTGTCAGTTCTCCGGTTCACGTGAAAGCTGCCGCAAAGCTCGTTCATCCGATCTATTTCATTCGCGTGTTTGCGGATGGAAAATCGCAGTACTTCGACTGGTTCAATACGGTCGACGCGTTTCTCTGGCTCGCTCCTGGCCCGCACAAGCTCGAAGTGCTTGCAACTGACAAAACGGGCAAACAAGCGAGCACGACCTTCACGTTGAATGTGACTTCCACCAAGCCCGCGCCGGTCTCGCAGATTCAAACATTGCCGTTGTGGGATGGATGCTCGGCCAAGTTTCCTCCGGGTCACCCCCGGGCAGGACAGCTTTGCGCGGCTGGAAGCGGCAACGCCATATCTACAATTACGGAAAACCAGAGCTCGCCCTCACTCACCGGCCACTCAGCCAAATTCACCATGGGCGGTCCCACGAAGTACACCAACATGTTGTGGACTCGTTACCTCGGCGGTGGCGCAGCGCCGACACATTTCACTTATGACTTGTGGTTCTACGTCGACCGCCCGGAGGTTGCGCAAGCACTCGAGTTCGATACCAACCAGACCTTCGGAGGCACGCGTTGGGTGTTTGGCACCGAGTGCAACTTAAAGGGAGATCACGTTTGGGACGTGTGGGACGGAGTCAAAGGCTGGATTCCAACCAAGGTACCGTGCAGTTCGTTACCCGCAAAGACGTGGAACCATCTCGTTTGGACCTTCCAGCGCGTCGGCACGCATGTGCGCTACATCAGCGTTGAGTTGAACGGAACCACCTTCCCGCTGAATCTTTACTATTCGAACCAAGCGAATGTGCCTTGGCGATTCGAAGGCATCGACGTTGCCTTCCAAATGGACGGCGATTACCGGCAAGATCCTTATAACGTGTGGCTCGATAAAGTAACGCTGAGCGCGTACTAAGCCCGCCAGAAATCCTGGTCCAATCGTAAAGCCCTGCAGAGATGCAGGGCTCTGTCCTTACGCCCTTCCTGCGAACTCGTAGGTCTCAGTGGACACTTTTACCCGCTCTCCTTCTTTAATAAAAAGAGGCACGCGGATTTCGATCCCGGTCTCCAG
>PLWX01000037.1 GCA_003151155.1 Acidobacteriaceae bacterium | reverse complement strand
TTGATTCCCTCTTGCTCGGCGTGCTCGATTTCTTCCGCTCGCGCACGGAGTTCAGCGCGTCCGCGGCGAAAGAGGATAGTAGTGTCAGCACCGAGGCGTTTCGACCAGCGGGCCGCGTCCATCGCGGAATTACCGCCACCGATGACGACGGTACGCTTGCCGATGTTGACTGGAGTTTCTGCGTTGGTCTCGTTGGCGTGCATCAAATTGATACGCGTGAGGAATTCGTTGGCGGTGTACACACCGATCAGGTTCTCGCCGGGAACATTGAGCATGTACGGCAGACCGGCGCCAGTCCCGAGGAATACCGCTTCGAAGCCTTCTTCGTTGAAGAGTTCGTCGAGGGTAACGCTGTTCCCGACGATCACGTCGGTTTCAAACTTGACGCCCATCGATTCGAGGCGAGCGATTTCGCTGTCAAGAATTTCCCGCGGCAAACGAAACGGCGGAACGCCATAGATAAGGACACCGCCAAGGCGGTGAAGAGCTTCGAACACGGTAACGCGATAGTTACGCTGTGCGAGGACAAACGAGGCCATCAAGGACGCGGGACCGCTCCCTACCATCGCGATCTTGGGCCCCGTGGGCCTGCCGTTTTCAACCGGTGCTTTGCCGTTGAACTGGCGGTGATAATCCGAAGAAAATCGTTCGAGAGAACCGATCGCGACTGGATCAAGTTTCTTCCCCAACAAACAAGCACTCTCGCAGAAGAGTTCGTGCTGGCAAACGCGGCCACAAATGCCGGGGAATGGGCTGCGTTCGCTGATTTTGCTAAAAGCGCCTTCGACATCGCCCTGGGTAATGCGTTGGATGAAGGACTTGATGTCGATGTGCAGCGGGCAGGCCTCGACGCACTTGGGATCTTTGCAATCGAGACAGCGGAGAGCTTCGGTTCGAGCCTGGTCTTCCGTAAATCCGCCGGCCACCTCGATTGCTCCCTGAACTCGAACTGCTGGATCGACTTCGGGAGGCATTTGACGAGGTGCTTTTGGATTGCGTTTGGGAGCAGCCATGGATGTCCTTCTGCCCGCAATACGGGCTACTTCATGGTTGGCCCTGAGGTTCACGAGCGTCTGTGATGTGGGTCACCCGGCTTTGGTCAGAGGACACGAATTAACACGACCAGAGGGGTGGAACTTACGGGTCCCAAGTTTCGTAACAATCGCCAGCACAGGAGAAGAGATTTGCGACTGAGCGTTGAGAACGTGAGTAAACGCTATGGAAGCGGAGTGCAGGCTCTGCGGGATTTCAGCCTGGAGTTGCGCGCTGGGGTCTTGGGACTGCTTGGACCGAACGGCGCGGGTAAGAGCACTCTGATGAGTATCCTCGCGACGATCACACTCCCTACTTCCGGTCGAGTGCTTTGGGATGATGGCCACGGCAATTACGACATAGCCCGGCATCCGAATGCCTTGCGAAATGTGCTGGGTTTTCTGCCGCAAGACTTCGGCGTCTACCCGAATCTCAGTGCCGTGGAATTCCTCGAATACCTGGCAGCGATTAAGGGGATTGATGGCCGCGTGGCGAAGCGCAGGATCGACGAGCTCTTAACGCTGGTGAATCTACAGACCGCAAAGACGAGGAAACTCGGCGGATTTTCGGGGGGAATGCGGCAGCGAGTGGGGATCGCCCAGGCATTGTTGAACGATCCGAAACTGTTGATTGTGGACGAGCCTACTGCGGGATTGGATCCCGAGGAGAGGGTGCGCTTTCGCAACCTCCTGTCAGAGTTGTCGCACGATCGCATTGTCATTCTTTCCACACACATTGTTTCCGATGTTGAGTTGACGGCAGATCGCATTGCGCTCGTCGGAAACGGAAAACTGATCACCTGCCAAACGCCTGACGAATTGTTGCGAACGATGGAAGGCCGTGTGTGGGAGTGCGTCATTCCGCCGGAGATGCTCCAGCAATTCAAGCAGCATCATGCGTGCAGCGGTACCGTGCGAAGACAGGACGGCGTGCATGTGCGCGTGGTTTCCGACTCTAAACCTTGGCAGAACGCCGTTGCGCAACCTGCCCTGCTGGAGGATGCCTACCTTTACTGGGTAAACGTGCCCGTCGAGGTAGCGGCATGAATACGTGGGCGGTTGCGAAGGCAGATTTCAAGGAACGCATGCGGCGCCCACCGGTTTACATGGCGATGGCGGTGGCTGCGTTCCTTTGCTATCTTTCGATCATCGGGCAAGCCACGGTGACGATGGATGGCTGTCGCGGAGTGTGGAACAGTGCCTGGAGCGCCGGAACGATGGCGGTGATGGCCACGTCCTTCCTCACCCTGATCTGCTTCTTCGTGATTCGCAATGGCGTGCAGCGCGATGAAGAAACCGGAGTGGGAAGACTCCTGGCAGCGACTCCGCTCTCAGGTTTTTCCTACCTGCTCGGAAAGTGTCTAAGTAATTTTGCGGTTCTGCTCGTGGTGAGTACGGTTTTCCTCGCGGCTGCACCGATCTTGCAATGGCACGAACACGGCGGATTCCCCTTCGAGCTTTGGGGGTTCGTAAATCCGTTCTTGTATGTAACCGTTCCCGCATCTGCTTTTGTGGCATCGGTCGCCGTAGTGTTTGAATGCCATCCCTGGCTTAAGCGCGGACTGGGAAATGTGCTGTACATCGTAGTTTGGACGGAGATGCTGCGCGAATCAGGGATGAGCAATCGTGGCTGGACGGACATGGTGGGTTTCTACGGCTTCATGAAGAGCACTCATGCGGCGGCGACGGCCCAAAGCATCGTCGTGTCGGAGCACTCTTTAAATATTGGCCATGCGGAAGCAGCACATTGGAGCACATTCGTCTGGAACGGTTTTGCGTTCCATTGGCGAGATATTCTTTTGCGTGCGGAATGGTTCTTCGTTGCAGCGGCCCTGGTGCTGGTCGCCACTTATTTCTTTAAGCGCTTCGACCCCGACTCCAAGCCTGCAATTCAGCTGAGAATGCCGGCATTTCTACGGCGAAAGCGAGATGTGATCGAGCCGGCTGCGGGCAAGTGGGAGACGGAACTGCTGAAGCTTACGACTCTCAACGGCAGTATGCTTCGCGGACGATTCTTCAGCATCGTGCGGGCAGAGATCAAACTGCTCCTTAAGGGTGTTCCGAAATTTCTCTATGTCGTGCTGGGAATCGCCAACTTCATCGCGCTAATGCCCGCGGAAAAAGATGGCCCAAGCGGCGCGGGAGTGCTTGCATTCTTGTGGATCGTCCCAGTGCTGGTGTGGTCGCAGATGGGAGCACGCGAGCAATCGCCGCACGCGAGGCCGCTGATTTTCAGTGCGCCACATTCTTTTCTGCGGCAACTGCCGGCGGAGTGGATGGCGGGTTTTCTGATCGCTCTCGGCGGATCTCTCGGAGTGGGATTGCGGTTTCTAGCTCAACGACAGTGGGGACATCTTGGAGTGTGGTTCAGTGGTGCAGCCTTCATCGCGTCATTGGCGATCGCGTGCGGCACGTGGTCGCGCAGTACACGCTTGTTCCAAGGGCTCTATACGGGATGGTGGTATCTCGCGATGAATAACGCGCCGAATATGGATTTCACCGGCGTTACTGGGCAGCGACATCCGTGGGGATATTTTGTAACCGGGGGCATTCTCTTTGCGAGCGCGATGGCTCAACGATGGTGGTACACGGAACGGGCAGCGGCGTTGCGAACGATGGGATGGTTTCGCAGAGGAATGGCCGCTCGAAAAGCAGTAGCAATGTAAGCAGCGCTGGGGAAAAACAAAAGCACGCCACTAGCGGCTTGCTTTTGAAATCTTTGGGCGTTTTCGTTAACGGCCGAAGTACTTTGCGTTCTTTTCGGTGTAATCTTTCCATTTTTCCGGAAGGTCATCGAGTGCGAAGATCGCCGAAACCGGGCACACCGGGACGCAGGCGC
>PLWX01000195.1 GCA_003151155.1 Acidobacteriaceae bacterium | reverse complement strand
ACGGCTTCGGTGGATACGCCCTTGTTCCACTGCGTGTTTGGGGAGACGAGAGAAATAGACAGGCCGTCGACCAGGATGTCGGTACCACCCTCCTGACCGCCGTTGACCTTGAAGTCGTCGCTTGCATTGCTGCCAGGATCGTTACTGACGCTACCGACGAAACCGGGCACCAGGGTGATGAACTGCACGGGATTGCGAATCGTGCCGGAAACTTCGAGGGGGAGATTTTGTACCAAAGTCGGCTCGACATTCACGCCCAGGTCGGAGGTGGCGGTCTCGAGCTGGAGAGCGTCGGCGCTGACCGTAACCGCGTTATTCACCTCGCCCACCTCGGTCTTAACGTCGACTGTGGAGGTGGTGGAGGTGCGAACCGTAATGCCATCCTGCGAGTAGCGGCGCATACCGGGAGATTCGACGGTGACCGAATAACGCCCAGGGGACAGGTTTGGGACGGAATACACACCGGCATCGGTCGTCCGGCTGTTCACCGTCGCACCGGTGTCCATATTCTTGACGGCGATGGTCGCATTTCCGAGCACCGCACCCGAAGCGTCGGTGACGGTTCCCTGGATTGCTCCGTAATTGTTTTGGGCGAAGAGACTGCCGACGGCGAGAACGCACACGAGAACGCAGAGTAAGGCTTTCACTGAACCACTCCCAGTTGCGATTTTTTCGGGTCGAGACGCCCGATCCCCATTGAGTCCTGAAGGCCTTACGCGATTGGCAGCGAACCCACGACGCTGCCCAGAGCACACTGGCGCAATATTGAAGAACTTACGTGGAATGTAAAAGAAGGTAGCTTGTGAATTCTTTGTTATTCACGTGAAAAGCGGGATGTTTCTTCCCGTTGTGACGTTTGCCACGCAAAATAATTGATTTCGAGTATTGCGTTGGGAAGGTGAGCTGGGGATGAGAAATGTTAGGTCCCCAATTTTGTATGGTAGAATTCGCGATCACTGCTATCTCTTTTTTCGATCGACTCCGTTGATTCCAGAGACCATTCCGACCGACGACCTACTGACCGACGAGCGCTGGCAGTTGGTTCAGCGCATCGTGTCGAGCCATGCATTCCAAAAAAGCGCGCGCATGCGCGAGTTGCTGCAGCACATCACGGAACGCGCCATTCGTGGTCACGGCTACGAGCTGACCGAACAACATATCGGCGAAAGACTTTTTCATAAGCCCTCGGGATACAGTCCATTAGAGGACAGTTCCGTCCGGGTGCACGCTCGTCAGCTTCGGCTGAAGCTGCATGAGTATTTCAACGAAGATGGCCGCAACGAACCCATGGTGGTGGAGATACCCAAGGGCTCGTATGTGCCGATCTTCCGTCCGGTATCGAGCCACGCGCCAGCCGGTTCCGAGTCGCATGCCCTACCGGCACCGGAGAAAGTGCTGCCGCGACCGGCCCTATTGCCGTGGGCGCTGGTCGCTCTTCTCGCCGTCTCGTGTTTCGTCCTGCTCTTAACGCGGCGCACACAAACCACCGCAAACACAGTGGCGGGGACGCCTGCTTGGCCATTTTCTGAAGTGTTCGATAAGCGACATCTGACCACCTTGGTTGTCGCGGACAGTAATTATGGAATGCAGCGCATCCTTAGCGGAGAACGAGGGTCTCTCGATCAATATTTGCGTAGGGATTTCGCGAGCAGTTCTGGAGTTGCGAAACTCAGCCCCGGCGGATCGCCTTTCCGTGCGTATGTTTCCGAGTCAACCCTTACTTCGTTTGCGGATGTCGCTGACGTCGTCTCGTTGATCAAGGCGGCTGGATCCTTGCAGAGCCAGGTGATCGTGCGATACCCACGTGAGTTGCGGATCAGAGACTTGGATCATCAGAATTTTGTGTTCATTGGCAGTCCGAGTTCCAATCCGTGGGTCACGCTCTTCCAAGATCGCCTGAATTTCCGCGAGAGTGAAGAGGCGGTAGGCGATAGCGCGAAGGCGTTTGTGAACACCTCGGCGCAACCGGGCGAGAAGGCCCGCTATGAAGGATTGCGCTGGACCGGAAGCGTGGGGGAGGATTACGCCACAATATCGTTATTGCCAAATCCCACCCACGATGGAAGCATTCTCATCCTGCAAGGGCTGCAACAAGAGGGCACCGAAGCGGCGGGCCGGTTTCTTGCCGACGACGTGAACCGCAAGCAATTACTGAATGCGCTGGGCATTTCGGCAAACAACGCGAATGAAGAAATTTGGTTCGAAGCACTGATTCAGTCGCGCACCGTTTCCGGCGCGCCGAATTCCACCACGCTGATTGCGGCTCGCCGGATCAAGTAAGATGTCAGGACTTGCCCTGTGGAGTTCCCCGTTCCATCTCGTTTCTTCGTAGAACGCAGCCGCCTAGTTGCGTTTGTTCTATTAGCTTGCGGTTCGCTGGCCGGCGCACAATCCAGCATCGATTCCCTGTTCATTCAGGCACGTTCCCAGGAAAAAGCGGGAAACTACGCCGGAGCCGAACAGACATACCAGCAGGCGCTCGTATCAGCGCCGGGAAATCTGGAAGCGCTCAAGCGGTTGGGCATCGTGCAACAGACCGAGCTGAAGTTTTCGGAATCGATCCAGTCATTCCAGAGGGTTTTACAGAAGGATCCCAAGTATCCACAAGTTAACTTCTTCCTCGGTGTGTCGCACTACGGTCAAAATGAAATCCCGCAAGCGATCGAAAGTTTGAAAACGGAATTGACGACGGCGCAACCGCATCCACGCACCCGGTTTTATCTCGCGACTTTGTTCGAGGCTTCGGGTCAGGTGGATGATGCGATTCTGCAATTGAACCAGTCATTGGCGGACAAGCCGGATGATCCCGATGCGTTGTACCATCTGGCGCGATTACACAAAGGGGCATCGTTCCAGGCGATGGAACGGTTGAAGAATCTCGATCCGGATTCGTTCCAAGTGCATTTGCTTCTAGGCGAACTCTACAGTGACGAGGGTCGAAATCCTGACGCGATCAGGCAGTACGCGGCAGCTTTGCAGAAGCGACCAAACGCGCAGGGGATACACTTTTCCATTGCTGTCGCCTATTGGTCGCAGCACCAATACGAGCCCGCAGAAAAGGAGTTTCATACCGCCCTCCAGGAGAACCCCAGCGATGGTATGACGAACCTTTATATGGGGGACATCGCGGTGAAGGATGGAAGGTTCGCCGAGGCTCTACCGTATCTCGAAAATGCGCAGCGAGTTCTGCCGGGACTGTCGCAGGTACATCTTTTGCTTGGGCAGTGTTACCAGGAACAGAATGAAATCGAGAAGGCGAAGAGTGAATTGATAAGCGCGATTGCTGCCGATCCATTCGCCGCACAGCCACACTTCTTCCTGGCGCAGGTCTATCGCAAGCTGAATGACCAAGTCGCGAGCGCGAGTGAAGCGGCGAAGTTCGAAGAACTCTCCCGGGCAGAAAAGGAGAAGGCGCAGTTACGCAATGGCATGGGGAGCGACAAGTAACGTGCGCTGGCCTCTCTCATTGTTATTGCTGTTACTTTTTGAAACCTGCGCTGCCTTTGGGCAAACCGAGCCTTTGGCGCTGAGTCCTGAAGTCCAGTCTCACCTCGCGGCAGCTCAGCAGGCGCAGACCCAGCAAGACCTCGCAACCGCCGAGACGGAGTATGCCGCGGTCGTGAAGCTTGACCCACAATTCGCCGAAGCACATATGAATCTCGGTCTGGTTCACCAGTTGCAGGGACGCGAACCGGAGGCGATAAACGACTTTCGTGCGGCGTTGAAGCTGAAACCGTCATTGACGGGAGCGAACTTCTTTCTCGGCGTGGATTACTGCAAGCAAGGCAACGGCGCCGAAGCGATTCCGTATTTGAAAGCTGCCGTCGCGCAACAGCCGCAGCAAGTCGATATGCTTTCCTGGCTGGCAACGGCCCAAGATCTGTCAGGCCAATGGATAGCAGAAGCCGCAACTCTGCACCGAGCGCTCAAAGTACAGCCGCAGAACGTCAATCTCCTTTATCTGCTCGGGCAGGTGTACGAGCGACTTGGCAAACAACAGGCCGCCGGCCTGAAAAAGTCTGCGTCGAACTCCGTTCGCGCGGAACAACTGGTGGCGGAGAGTTATTCTGCGACGAACGAGTGGCCTTCCGCGGTGATTCATTTTCAGAACGCTATCTCGAAGGCGCCGAACGCTCCCGGCTTGCATGTAGAACTTGGCGAAGTCTTTCTTCATGCGGGGAAGGTGAAGGCTGCGGCGGCAGAATTCGACAGCGAATTAGCGGCAAATCCGAATAGTTTGCGCGGCCTGGTGCGACGCGGCGAAGCTCGGCTGCTTGAAGGAAACACAAGCGACGCGCTGAAGGATTGGAAACGCGTGCTGGTCGTGGACCCTCTTCAGGTGCAGCGTATTTTAGGTATCCGCGAGACAGGATTCGGAGATGCGACCTTCGAACAACTGCCAGATGCTCTGCGCCCTCGATTGGAATCGGCAGAAAACGAATTACAGGGCGATCAATCCCCAGCCGCCAACCTCGCGCGAGCATTCGTCCGTCTGCATACTGGAAATCCAGCGGCAGCCCCTGAAGTGAGCGCGACTGCGGCAGAATCTTGCACCGCGACTAGTGTCGCAAAATTGCTGCAGGAGCAGCGCTATTCGCAACTGTCATCGTGCATCGACCAGATCGTTCTGCCACAGACTCCTGCGGGGCGAAAGATTGAAGTGGCCGGCGCATTCGTCGAAGCTGGTGAATACCAATCGTCACTTCGGGTGCTCGATNNTCTTATGAAAAGCTCGCCACGTCCGCGTATCTTCAGCTTTACCAGGCGGACCCGAATTCATTCCGCGTGCATCAACTGGCTGGCGACCTAGCAGCTACTCGCAATGACGACGGCAAAGCGATCGAGGAATATCGTGCGGCGGTGAATCTCAATGGAGCCGCGCCCAATCTGCATTACAGCTTGGGACATATTCTCTGGAAGATCCTGAAGATCCCCGAAGCGCGCGTGGAATTGGAAGCGGAACTGAAGATCAACCCACATCATGCGGGAGCGCTGCATGATTTGGGTGACTCCTATCTGCAGGAGCATGAACCCGACAAAGGACTTCCCTACCTGCAACAAGCAGTTGCGGCGGATCCCCAGAACCCTGATATTCATCGCGATCTCGGCACGGCATACACGCAACTGAAGGAATTCGAGAAAGCAATACCTGAGTATAAGATCGGGCTCTC
>PLWX01000329.1 GCA_003151155.1 Acidobacteriaceae bacterium | reverse complement strand
ACGTGGCGGGCTATTACGTTCCGTGCCTGCGGCACTGGATTGAGCCTGACCAAGCATTCTGGATCATCGGCGGCGTCCGCATGCTTTCGAAGCTGCCAGCTTCAGCTCATCACCAAGTAGGTGGTGTAGGGCTCATCGGCGATGGAGGTCCACGGCAGCAGCTTTAGCGGGCCGGCGGAGGTTTCGGCCTGCCAGGTTTGGCGGCTGGTCTTCCTGGCGGCGAGTAACTGGCGAGACGTAAGGCTCGGAGTGCCATCGGTCATGGCAAAGAGCACGAGCGGACCGGACATCAGGGCGACGACGTTGGAGTGCGCGGCGTCGAGCGGATTGATTCGGTTCTTGAGCGGGAGATCGAGTTCGATGCGGTCGCCTGATTTCCAGGTGCGGCGCAGCGTCGCAAACTGTCCGGGGACGACGCTCGCCGAATTACGTTTGCCGTTGACGGCGATCGATGCGCCTTCGGCCCACTCGGGAATGCGCAGGTGGATGTCGAATTCGGCCGCGCGAGAAGTGGTGATCTGAATTTCGATCGCACTCTCAAACGGGTACTCGGTTTTTTGCGTAAGCGAAACTTGCGCGCCGTTCTGCTTCCATCGCAGGGTGGAGGGGATGTAGAGGTTGACGTAGATGCCCTGCGGGTCGCGCAGGTAAGTGCTGATGTTGTAGTCGGTGGCGATCTGAGGCATGGTGCCGGAGCAGCAGGGCCAGCGGGCATCGTGAAAGAACTTGCCGCCCTTGAAGTTGTAATCGGAATAGTAGAAGGTGCGGCCATCGGCCTGGAGCGGCTTCGCTCCGAGGATAGTGTTGTACATCACGCGTTCCATGGTGTCGCCGTAACGCGATTCGCGGGTGACGCGCAGAAGGTAGCGGGTGAGCTTGAAATGCGCGTAGGAGCCACAGGGTGTCTCGAAACTGTGGTGGGTCTTGGTGAGGCTGTTGTAGACATCCGGACTTCCGGGCGCGCGGAGTTCCTCATCGGGACCCCATCCTCCGGTGGCGTAGCTCTGGGCGCTTAGAAATTCGAAGCCGTTCTTCGCGGCACGCAGATGTTTCTCACTGCCTAACGTCAGATAGGCCTGCATGGCCGAACACAGCGAGTTCACGTGACTGTAAGCATGGCGCCCGGCGAGATCGCTTTGGCCGGCGGCCAGCGGATCGTAGTAGGTGTCGTCGAGATACTGCGCGCCCAACTCACGGTAACGCTTTCCCGCGCCGCGCTGGTAGGCAAGAAAAAGATTCTCGGAGATAGTGTACAGCTCGTCCCATGTATAGCCGGGATCGGGGTTTGCGCGCCAGACGGTACCGTGCTCCACGGCATGACCCGGCAGGTTCGGCAACGCCGTATCGGTCGTGTGCTCAAGGATTTGGTAGGCATCGGGATCGCCGGCGTATTGATGGGAGTCGATCAGGCCGCATACCAGTTTGTCGTAGCAGTATCCCGGGAAGCGGCTCTTGAGCGAGTAGTACTCCGGCGAAATGGTCTGCGCGTACAGGCGGTTGAGACGCAGCACCTTCTCGCGAACCTTGGGATCGGGACGAATCGCGTAAGAGCGGGCAAGCGCGGAGACCCATTGGCCGAAGGTGCAAGTGGGAGCAAAGCCGGTACCGACGTCGCTGGGGTTGTAGTGCGGGTCGTAGCAATACCAGCCGCCAAGATCCTCGCCGGGCGCGGGCTGGCCGACCATCTGCCGGAAGGGCTTGAGGAGAGCATCGTCGCTCAAGCCCATCAAGATTTCATGCGTGTTCTGAAGCTGCCGGTTGTGGAGTTCACTCAGCAGCATTACATCGCCGTAGCCGAACTCGTCGAGCGGAGTGGCAGCTGCGAAAACTTTGCCGGGCTTGATCGCGAGAGTTGCGGCAAGGGCTGAAGCGGAGTACAGGAAGTGGCGTCGGGAAATCGGGGGAAGCGCCATGAGAACTATTATGGCGCAAAAAAAGCTAGCCGGTGACGTCAGGTGGCTCGTCGGGATTGCGCTTTAGTTCGTTCTCGATGTCGTTGAGAGCGGCAGTGCGATCCGTGCCGTGGAGACGGTCCCGCAGTTCTTTCAAGGCGGTGCCGACCACGTGGTAGTGGTGCAGGCCACCGAGCTTGGGGTCGCGGGTGAGTTCGAGCCAAATCTCGTGCATGAGGCGCAGATCTTCCTGGCGCAAGCGCGGGGTATGTGGCCCAAGTTCATAGTCGAACACTTGGCCGTCAGGAGCGATGATTTCGAGATGGATGCGTGGTCGCGGTTCGGCCAGCCGCTCCCAGGCGTCACCGCTCAGCTTGGCCTGTTCGTCGGCGGTGAGTTTGTTGGAGAGACCGCAAACGATTCGCGAACTCCCCAACCGCTGGGCAGTGGCGAGAATGCTATCGAACACGTTGTTGGTGGGGGCGACCAGCAGCGATACGTGCTTGCCCTGCTTTTCGGCGAGACTCACCACGGCGGTGAACAGCTGCTGCTCGTACTGCTCGAACACCTCGCTGGCATCAACGCTCTCACTTCCACTGAAGGAGTGCTGGCGGTGATAGACCCTCGAGGTCATGACCACGACGTCGCGTTTGGTGGTATCGGTCAGCTCAAGAACCTTCTGGAGATAACTCAAATTGCGGGGATCGCGCACCGCGACCAGGATGTTGCCCGGATGGACTTCCATGCCGGCCTGGCTGATGTCTTCCTGCGGGCTGACGCGGAATTGCTCGAGATCGTGCGTACCGCCGGCGACCGTCTTCTGGTTCAGCCGCTCCGTGACGGTGAACAGAACGTACAGCAGGACGCTGAAAGCAATGCCGTAGATCGTCGCCAGTTTCTTCGTGAATAGATTCACGATTGCAGTGGAGAAGAGGAGCAATCCAATCAGCCCAACGCCGATTGGAATCTCTTTGCCGCCGATATGAATGTTCCCGGGAACCTTCCACTGCCGGTTCTCAGGATGCGTATAGCGGAGTACGAAGACCGCCAGTGACATGAAAGAGAACGACCAAATCACTCCAAACGCATACAACGCGGCCAGCAAGTAGACGTTGCCGCGGCTGGCAATAATGGTGGCAATCTGCAGCCCGACGATTAGATTAACGATGCGATGGCTGGTGCCGAACTTATGATGCGGATGGCGGAACCACGGCGTCAACACTCCGTCTTCGCTGAGACGGTTGAGCACGCCATTGGCGCCCACGATGGCGGTATTTACGGCACCCGACAGAATCAGTGCTCCGACGATCACGACAAACGCCTGGAAGACCAGCCGCAGGTTATAAGGGCCAGCAACGTTCATCGCGAGACCGCTGATCAGGTTCGCGAAATAGCTGGGACGCACCCCGTCAGGGATGATCATCACGGCAAAGAATGAAACCAGGCCGGTGAAGAAGAGGCTGTAAAGAAAGATGACCAGCCCGGCTTTTTCCAGGTTCTTGAGCTTCGGGTGCTCGATCTCGCGGTTCACCTGCGCCAAAGATTCTTCGCCGCTCATGGCGAGCACGGAGTGTCCGAAGCCGACGAGCAGCAGGATCCACGTGAGATTGGCGAACAGGGTGCCATGGAGCCAGCCCAGCGACTCATGGTCCATCACCAGGTTGTGCCGGCTGGGCAGCGGCGGCAGGTGAGCCGTGGCAGGATGAACAACCAGCGTGATCAGGCACCACACGATGAGCATCACGACCATGACGGTCGTGATCTGCATGATGCGCAGCGCTTTTTCGCTGCTCTCGTGCATGCCCATGATGTTCTTCCACCAGAAATACAGGCTCACGAGGATGGCGAATCCCGCGGAGAAGTAATTCACTTCCGCATCCGAGAGCTGGATGGCGTGGCCGAAGTGCGCACTGGTATCGATCAGCAACCCGGCTACATACTGGCCTGCTGACACGGAACTGATCGGGCCGGTGAGAACGTAGTCGAAGAGCAGGGCGGAAACCGAGAGCTTGGCCAACTGGCCGCCCATGGCGCTCTTGACGACCTTGTACACGCCGCCACGGACGAACATCACGCTGCTCTCAATGTAGATGGCGCGCACCGCGTAGCTGAAGAGCATGACCGCGAGCACGAACCACGGAGCGCTTTTGCCGATGACTTTCTCGGCGTCGCCGCCCACGTAATACGCGGACGAGGCGAGATCGGAGAGGACGATGGCAGCGGCCCGCCAGAACGAAATGAAGGACAACATCACCGTGGTGGCGACGAAGACCTTTACGGCGGGACGATTTAGGTGGTCGGTCGGGGTCGACATTGAGACAAACTACTAACCTACCAAAAAATGAAGGCGGCGGCTATGCAGGAGGGATCATCACGGCCTCGGCGTGTGCATGGAGAGAAAAGCCTCTGCCGCGAGCCCTGCGATTGAGCTCGTCAACTCAGGACGAAATCCCGTTTTAGTTCTGGCGAACGAGGTAGGTGCGGCTGATGCGGTCGTGCCAGCAGAGCGTATCCTCATCGAAAAATGCCCAGACGAAGCCGAGCATCAGGGAAGAACAGGAAAGTCCGATGCCGAGAACCCGCATATGGCGCTCGCGACGACCCGGCGGAGTTCCCTTGAAGGTGCTGAGCGCAAGATGCGTCATGGCCATGCCGGGAGTACGCGCGCCGTACACGATGAACAAACATTCATAGAGTGCCCACAGCACGGCGGGCACGAGAATGGCGGATCCGAGCAGCGGCTTCGTCCATTCCAGCCCAGGCATCATTTTGTAGGCGATGGTGGCGAAGATGCCGCTGGCGATGAACACGATGGCGGCGTCAAAGAGAGTCGCGTAGCCACGCTGCCCAACGGTTGCGACTTGCAGCGGCAATTCAAACTCAGGCACTTGTTCGCGTTCGAGGTGTTCCAGGCGCATGCCGTCGATCATGGGAGTTTCCAGCAGAGGCTGACCAATCTCGGGAGCATCGAGGATCCGGGGAGCGGATGGCAGCACTGGTTCCCCCAAGGCGTAAGAGGGTTGCGGTACCGGCGGAAAGAGCCGAGGAAACTCGATAACGTTAGCTTCCATCACCACCTTGCGCTTAAACGGGACCGATGGCTGTAACGGCGGAGGCTGCGGTGGGAGAACGGCCTGCGGCAACTCCAATTGAGCAGGCTTTGACTCTTCGTTCTGCTCACTGCCTTGCTCTTCCCCGTTAACCAAGGGCTGTGGCTCAGCTTCGAGAACGGGAGCTTCGGGTTCTTCCGGCAGATCTGGAACGCAGATTTGCTGACGCGGAGACGCTGGCTCGCCGTCAAAGTCAAAGCGCATGGAAAATTCGCCAGAGAGCTTACGATTACTGCGGGAGCGATAGGTATCGAGGCGCGAGGCAACCGCGTCCTTCCAGGATTCGTTCTCCTGCGCGTCGTCCATTCCCAAGTTGGATATCGGTTCGGTCACGAGTCAAACTTTCCTGGATATGAAAGAAAGTGAGTGAGGAACGGGGAGGCGCATACGAAGACACGACGGCCTAACACGCGAGATGACGAGAGTGGCACGGTGCAAAGTGACATCGATCGAAATGGAAGAACGCCGAGAGCTGCGGAAACGGTTCGACGGGATACGCAGGCGAGTGGCCCGTTAGTCGTTTTACTTGCATCCTCGCAACATGTTAAGTTGCGAGCTTGAGGCCCGGCCAGAGCTTGGACTCGAAGTGCGCGTCCCGATGACATTCCGCAGAGAAACGAATACCACGCTTCGCAGGGGTTGTCACCTGCTTCTTCTCTGCTTGTTATTAACCACCGGGCTGCGCGCGCAATTCCAGGTGAATGCGCAAACGTCGAAGACCACAGGGGCACCAAAGAGACCCGGCGACGAAGTCACCATTGAAGCGCGTGAGCAGGAAAAGATCGGCGACGTTTACAAACTACGCGGCAACGTCGTCATTCACTTCCGAAATTTCGTGGTGCAGGCCGACGACGTTACCTATAACGATGCCACCGGCGACGTGACCGCCAACGGCCACCTGATCTTCGAAGGCGGTCCGCACGATGAACACATTACGGCGACGCACGGCACCTTGAACACCCAGACGGAAACCGGAAAGTTTTACGACGTAATCGGGATGACCGGTGCGAAGTTTCGCGGCAAGAACGTCATCCTTACGTCTTCCAATCCGTTCGTGTTCACTGGCAAGGAAGTGGACCGCGTAGGCCCGGACCATTACGTGGTCTATCACGGCGTGATCACAACCTGCCAGTTGCCCCAACCCAAGTGGGAGTACCACGCGGAAAAAATCGACGTGACGGTCGGCGCCGACGCCAAGATCTACCACTCGAATTTCCGGCTGCACGGCATTCCAATCTTTTATTTCCCTTACGTCGAGCATTCGATCGACAATCTCGGACGTCAGACCGGTTTTCTTATCCCAAACATCGGGCAGTCGTCGCAGAAGGGCACAATCGTCGGCGATGCATTCTACTGGGCTATCAGCCCGAGCGAAGATCTCTCCTTGGGCGCGGAATATTACTCGCATCGCGGATGGGCGGAACATAGCGCCTTCCGCGCTAAACCCAACGAGAAGTCGACCATCGACTTCCGCTACTTCCAGGTCATCGACCGACTGGGCGAGGGCGGCGTCGATTCACGCCTGCAGGCCGATACGCAACTTCCCTTCGACATCCGAGCCGTGGCGAACATCGACTACTTGAGTTCCTTTATTTTCCGCGAAGCATTTGCGGAATCGTACCTTGAAGCAATCAACTCGGAAGTAAAGTCGGTTGCCTTCTTTACCAAGAGCTTCGACACCTTGAGCTTCAACGTGATGGCGTCGCGCTACCAGAACTTCCTGGGAACGAATCAGTGCCTCAGCAATGGAGCCTATGTACCTTGTTCTGCGTCTTCGACAACGCCGCTCATCAATACCGGTGGGGATAGCGCGATCCTGATTGTGCATGCCCCCTCGTTCGAACTTTCCAGCATCGAACGNNTCGTACGCGTGGCTCTTCCGGGGATGGACAATCCGCCCTCAACTGGCCATGCATGAGACCTACTACACGCAGCGCGCCCTGGGAAATATCTCATCGAACAATCCGGTCAACCGGCGGTCTCTGGAGACTAGTTTTGACCTGCGACCTCCCGCGTTGGCGAAGATCTTTGCCAAGCCGGTCCTGCAGCACCAGGTGAAACACACCATCGAACCGCGCATCGTCTACAACTACGTCAACGGCGTCGACAACTTTCACAACATCGTGCGCTTCGATGACCGCGACATCCTGACCGACACCAACGAGATCATGTACGCCTTCACGACGCGCATTTACACCAAGAATCTGCGCGCCACTTCGGAGTGTCCTAAACCGCTTCCAGAAGATGAAAAGCTGCCGAGGGAACAACTGCAGGCGTTAAAGCCGCGATCGACCTGCGGCGACGTCTCGTCGCGCACGCGCGAAGCCTTCAGTTGGGATGTTGCGCAGAAATATTATTTCGATCCGACTTTCGGCGGCGCGGTGGTGAGCAACAGCCGCAACGTGTTCACGACCTCCGCCGACCTGACGGGGATTGCGTTCATCTACGGACCACGACTGTTCTCCCCGGTTGTATCTCGAATGCGCATTCAGACAACCGCGAACACCGATGTGCAGTGGAATTTTGACTACGATTCTGTGCTGGGCCGCATCAATGCCAGCACCGCGATTGCGAATTACAGGGTCAGTGAGTTCTTCGTGGGCGCGGGACACGCTTTCCTCAATACCACCGTCCCCAACATGACGTCGCCCACAGCAACCCTGGTGCCCGATAAGTTCAACCAGGTCCGATTTCTTGGCGGCTTTGGGCATCCCAACAAAATCGGCTTCAGCGCCGCCGCCAGCATGGACTTCGACTATACCCGGAGCTTCCTGCAACAGTCCGCGGAGCAGATCAGCTACAACTGGGATTGCTGCGGCGTGAGCTTTGAGTATCGGCGGTATGCGATCGCCAATATCCGGAATGAAAATCAGTACCGCTTCTCGCTGACGCTGGCGAATGTGGGAAGCTTCGGCACGCTGAAGCGGCAGGAACGGTTGTATTGACGCGAAAAACGCCGCCCCACAGGGCGGCTTCGTTTTCGCGCGAGTGCACGGCTATTGCGCTTTCGTGACTTCCGATCGCACCGCCTGCCATTTTCCATTCTTCTTTTCGAAGACGTCCATCCAGACATACTTGCCGCTGGAGTCTTTACCTTTGTTCGTGCTCTTCTCGGTATCGCTGCCCTGCACGATGCCCGTATTTCCACTGACCAGTACATCCATGTCGCCAACTTCGATGGATTCGTACTTGCTGTCGCCGGCCTTAAAACTTGCGATGTACTGCTGCTTGTCCATCCTGGCGCCATCGGGCCCTAAGCCAGTCCAGTTGTCCGCAAGCAGTTGATTGAGTTTGTCGGTATCCGCTTTTTTCTGTGCTTCGGTCCAATCCATTTCCAACTTTTTGAGTTGATCCGCTACACCGGAACCACCCTTCGCTGGTTTCTTTGTGGAGGCATCCTGGGAAAGCGCGACGCCCATCGATGTGCACAGCACCAAAACAAGCCCGATCAGTTTCTTCATGGTTTTTCCTCTTCTTTCGTTCAAGGGATTGAAGTGGTAAGTTGCACAGCACTGCCGGGCCGCCACCTTATCGGGTCGGCAGTCTTTCCGCTCAGTGCACGTCAAACGTGATTACGCTGAGGAGGGAAAATGAGTTTCTTTGGGAGCCTTTACGTATGGGCCGATGCATAACCGCGACGAAGGGGCCGGGATGCTTAGGTGTGGGATGTCGCTGGCCGGCAAGCATACCTCGATTTGACCGATTCGCGACAAAAATTGCAGTGCCGTGCAGAACTGCTCACTTACCGGCCATCCCACAGCCCGGTTTTGGTGTCGTAGGATAGAGCTATGGCCGTTTCGCACCTACCTACGCCGGAATTGTCCTTGTCTGAGAAGCAGCGACTGCTTGAGGACTATCTCCGTCCGCTTGGACGATTGTTGATCGCGTACTCCGGCGGCATCGACTCCGCATACCTCGCCTACGTGGCGAAGCGCCAGTTGGGCGACAAGATGCTGGCGGTGCTGGCGGATTCGCCCAGCCTGGCACGGGCGCAGATGCGTGATGCGCAAGCTTTTGCCGAGGAGAATGCGATTCCGCTACAGATTATCGAGACGGCGGAGATGGANNCGATGACCAGGGAGATTTTCGTCCTGGTCAAAAAGCCGCCAAGCGACATGGCGTCGTGGCGCCGCTGCTCGAAGCGGTGATGACCAAGGCCGATATCCGGGAACTGGCGCGGCAGGCCGGCCTGCGCGTGTGGGATAAGCCGGCGTCGGCATGCCTCTCCAGTCGGATCGAGTATGGCCGGCCGGTGACCCCGGAAGCTCTGTTGCAGGTAGAACGAGGCGAGGACGCCCTGCGGGCGCTGGGATTCCGGCAGTTTCGGGTACGACATCATGGCGAGATCGCTCGCATCGAGATCGCACGCGAAGAATTGCACAAGGCGATGACCACCGAGATGGCACGAGAGTTTACCCGCATCTTCAAGGAACTCGGATTCACCTACGTCACCCTGGATCTCGAGGGATTCCGCTCTGGATCGATGAACGCGCTGCTGCCGCTCGAAGTTCTCAAAGCCCGATGATCCGGCCTTGGTTGCGCACTCACGAAAGCTTTGTACCATAGCGCTTTAGCCCCGTCAGAACCCGCCTCATGCGATAATCAAGAGTTCATGTTCCTCCCCTCAAGGCGGTTGTACGTGTCGTTTTTAAGAAGCTTGGCTATCGCTGCGTTCAGTATTTGCGTGGGCTGTTCTGCCCAGACTCCCTCCGCGCAGCCGCAGGGCAAACCTGGGGAACTGAGTCCTCAATTACACAAGCGGATCGAGATCCAGATTCGGTCGCATTTCAGCGTGCCGGAACAAGTTGCGATCGCGATCAGCAATCCGAAGCCCAGCGAGATCTCGGGTTACGATGCGGTTACCGTGACCATGTCGGACGGCGATAAGGAAAAGGAATACGAGTTCCTGGTTTCGAAAGATGGAAAGACGCTGGCGCGGCTGACCAAGTTCGACATTACGAAAGACCCCTACGAAGAGGCGATGGCCAAGATCAACCTGGCGGGCCGCCCGATTCGGGGTAACAAGGACGCGAAGGTCACCATCGTCAACTACGACGACTTCGAATGCCCGTTCTGCGCACGCATGCACGAGGCAATCCTAGATGCTCTCAAAAAATATCCCAACAGCATTCGCGTGATTTACAAAGACTATCCCCTGACCGAGATCCATCCCTGGGCCGATCGTGCTGCGGTCGACTCGAACTGTCTGGCGGTACAGAACAACGATGCCTATTGGGATTTTGCCGACTATGTCCACGCCAACCAGGCCGCCATCACTGGCAAGGATCAGCACCGAACCGAACCGGGGATGGAAGAGGCAGTCGACAAGGTTACGCTGGACATCGGCCGTAAACACAATTTGAATGTGGACCAGTTGCAAGCCTGCGTGAAAGACCAATCTCAGAAAGCAGCGATGAAGAGTTCAGTGGCGGAGGCCAACGGATTGGATGTAAGCGCAACTCCGACGATGTTTGTCAATGGGGAGCGGCTGGAAGGCGCGGTCGGCGAAGAAGCTCTGGACGATGTGATTAAGAAGCATTTGCAGGAACAGAACGGCGCCGCGGGTACCGCGAAATAAGCAGTTCTGAACACGCCTCGTACGACGATGAGTGAGGCCCTCATGGAGGATCCAGTTGCATAGCAAGACATCATCTGTTTGGACGGCGGTGGGCACGACGTTTGCTCTGTTGGCGGCATTAGGCCTCGCGGGCTGCAACAATCGCGGTGGCGGCGACGATGTGATGGCACGCGTCAATGGCCACAAGATTACGCGTCCCGAAGTCGAAAAGTACTACAAGAACCAGCTCGCCGGCTCGCCGCAACAACCGAGCACCGAACAGGGCGACAACCTTCGTCTGAACATTCTGCGCGAACTGATCAACAACGAGATTCTCATGCAGCGCGCTGAAAAGCTTGGGTTGCTAGCTACCGACGAGGAAGTCGACAGCAAGGTCAACGAGGCAAAGGCGGCATACACTCAGGAACAGTTTGATAGTCGCCTGAAAGAACGTGGCATAACAATGGACGATTTCCGGCGCGATCTGCGGCGGAGTATTACCATCGACAAGGTGATCAACAAGGAAATCACTTCGAAGATCAACGTCACCGACTCCGATATTTCTGCTTACTACAACCAGCACAAAGCGGAATTCAACCTCATCGAGCCGCAGTATCACTTGGCGCAGATCCTGGTAACACCGGGGCCGAATCTGCAGGTAAAGAACCTCCAGAAAGCCCAGAACGACGCCGAAGCGAAGAAGAAGATTCAGCAATTGGTGAACCGCCTGGACAGTGGCGAAGACTTCGCTTCCGTCGCCATGAACTACTCGGAGCAGCCGGAGATCTCCCCGAATGGCGGCGACCTTGGATTCATTCCCGAATCGTCGCTCAAGGGCGACAAGACGGCCTATGACGCTGTCTCAAAGCTGAAACCCGGACAATATACGGGTGTGCTCCCGATCCTTGATCCCTCGGCGCACCAGGTGCTCGGCTATCGCATCGTCAAGCTGATTGCCCGCGAAGCCGCGGGACAGCGAGAGTTGCAGGACCCCCGCGTACAACAGGCGATCCGCGAACAACTGCGCGACGGACGCGAGCAATTGCTGAAGGCCGCGTATTACGAGTCGGTGCGGGACAAATCTAGCGTGGAAAATTATTTCGCTGACGATGTTTTGAAGCGCGCAGGTCAGAAATGAATTCTGCGCAACTGAAAGACGAAAGGGCCGCGGTGAGCGGCCCTTCCTTGCCTCTGAATCTCAGAAAAAAGCATTAGCGGTCGATTGCTTTCATCGCAGGCTCTGCGTAACGTTCGCCGGCGACGCCCTGTTGTGCGACTGCAGCTTCGAGTTCTGCGACTTCCGCATTGGACAAGTGGATCGTCGCCGCGACTGCGTTTTCTTCGAGATATTTCCGTCGCTTGGTTCCGGGAATTGGAACAATGTCGCTGCCCTTCGACAAAACCCAAGCTAGCGCGAGTTGTCCAGGCTTGATCCCTTTACGCTCGGCGATTTCGCGGACGCGATCTACGATCGCCTGGTTCTTTTCAAGGTTGTCGCCCGCAAAACGCGGCATGCGCGTGCTTCGGGAATCCTTGCTGCCCAGATCGCTGGGCTTGGTGATAGTTCCGGTCAGAAATCCCCGACCCAGAGGGCTATAGGGAACAAACCCGATGCCGAGTTCCCGCACCGTCGGCAGAATCTCCTGCTCCACGTGGCGTTCCCAGAGGGAATACTCGGTCTGTAATGCGGTGATCGGGTGCACTTCGTGCGCGCGGCGGATGGTTGCGGGCGAAGCCTCGGAGAGCCCGAGATATTTTACCTTGCCGGCAGTGACCAACTCCGCCATGGCGCCGACGGTNNGATGCGTCGCACGCAGCTTTCACATATTCAGGCCTGCCGCTGATCGACCATTTGTCAGGCTCGGCCTTGGTGCGAATATTTGCGAACTTCGTGGCGAGAAAGACCTCATTGCGGCGGCCGCGGATGGTTTTGCCGATGAGTTCTTCGTTGTCGCCGATACCGTACGTGTCGGCGGTATCGAGAAAATTGATCCCGAGTTCAAGCGCGCGCAAAATCGTGGCNNCCTTTTCCATGTCTATTCTGATGAACTGTGGAAGAGCTGCGATTCCGAAGTTACGATGATTCGGCGGATCGATTGACAGAGATACTCAGGCTCAGGCCGAGCACCTGAAGGGTTTTCAGCACCATCCACAATTCGGCTCTTTCCTTGCCGCCTTCAATATCGATGATCCATTTCCTACTGACTCCTACCGCACGCGCCAAGTCCTCTTGCCGGAGATGAGCTCTCATTCGAGAGCGCGCGATTACGCTCGCAATGTCCTTTGCGGACGCGATCACCACAGCGGTTTCTTCGTCGTCAAGCTGCCCTTCTTGGGAGCAGGCTTTCTCGACGAATGTAACCAATTCAGCAGTAGGGTGGAACCATTCACCATGAGAACGGATGCTCTGAAACTTACGGTGTATTAGTCTCTCGACCGTTCCAACCTTTTCTTCTGAGAGCAATCCGATGAGTTCCAGTGGCTCCGAGCTCCCGACTTGCAAGTCCGCTAGCCTCTTGCGCGGATCACCTGCGCAGCGGCCAATTTTAATCATGCCAGAGCGTATTCCTTTAATGAAGTAAACAGAACCGCATCGTGATTTCATTCGACGCTCTCCGCTAATTTCTCAGTGACATCACACCAGTTCGAACAAACGCATACGTTTCTGAATCCCCCTATAAATGGGATCACGGACGTGTTCAGGAAAGCCTTTAGGCAGTTCATTCATCACTTTGTCTACTGCCTTCATCCCATCTTGCAGTCCGTCAAAGATGGATTGCACGACCGATTCGCCGATACCGGCGGCGGTCGCTGTTTGCAGGAAGTGGCGAGGCGCGATCTTGTCCACGACGTAGTGTCGATTTTTGCCGACGGCCATAGCAAGCTTGAAACCGTTCTGCCGAACTCGACCGGAATCGACGGCGAACTGCGCAGACACCACGTCGTACAGGGGAGTTAGCCGATAGCGCCCTCCTTCCGAAATCCTCAGGCTGAAGTTCTTGGCGTGTCCATCGATAGCGCCGAGAAGCCAAAAAACAATATTGGCCCGCAGGAACCTTTGCTGATCGAGCATAGGTTCATCGCTGCCATTGAGAAGTTGCAGGATGGCTGGTATCCCAGGGCCTTTGTCTGCCTCGTACTTCTTGCTTGGCGGTATGGAGAGAGCTTGGCAACAGTCCTCTTGGGGTACGCGCAGCAGCCTACCATCCTTGGTCCAAAGCCGGTCGAATCGTTCGATAATCAGAGCTTTTTGTTCGTCGAACAGACCAATTCTCGCCTTGGCAGTAGGTAAACTGAATGCCTCCGTCAGCAGAAGGCAGAGATATTCGTTCTCTACACTTTCAGAAAGGTCGATGCTGTCGCTCACTCTTCCAATTGGCCGTTTGAAGATGTGGGATGTCGCTGTTGCTCCTTGCGGACGACACCACTTGCCGTTCCAATGCAAGAGAGCAGTCTTTTCCTGCGCTCCCGCGATAGAGATCCTGAATTCGTCGTCGCTTGTCAGGCCGAGTGGAATGCGTGTTAGGTTTCTTAATAGATCCGCGATGTCCTCGTCTGACAAGGGATGAGCATCTATACCGCCAGCGGGTCCGGGATCAGACCCTTCTGGTAAGAACTGTAGGGCTCCCACGCAGTCTCGACCAATCGCGGTTAAGAGACTGTAGGCATCTGTTCCTTGAGCATGCACTCGTTCTGATACGCGGCGCAATATCGCTTCATTATCGGGAAGTAGATTTTCAAGCACCGCCAACACCGACGCTCCGATGTATCGGTCGGCCCTCAGCGGGAGGGAGAGCGAAATTGGAAACGCGTGCTCCCAGTTGAGCCATTCATCGCGGTATTGAAAATCCACCGCGCCGGAAGGCGCGCGGCGAAGTCTACCCACTGCCTTTGAATTAATGTAGACCGCGAGCGGAGCGTAGGTGAGATGACGAGGCATCAGAAGATCGCCTCCAGTTGCGCAGCATCTCGTTGGGTGCGTGGTCGGACCACCAGTTCAAGATCCAGTGCTGCCAGAAGTTCAAACACTGTTTGCAGACGGGTGTCGCGGTCTCCACCCTCTAGATCGGAAACTGTCGCTTGGCGACTACTGATTTTCGCGGCAAGCGCACTCTGGGTTAGGCCAAGATGTTTGCGTTGGCGCCGCAATGCGGCACCAAGTTGCTTTTGAGTACGAGCTACTTGCTCCATGCATACGCTCCATCGTATAAATTCAAGATATACGAATTAGCGTATTACATCAAGATATACTTCGTAGCGTATATTATGATAATATACGATCTGGCGTATATTGCTACTCGATTATAGCAAGGGTGTCCCCGGCGTTTACGGTCGCCCCTTCCGCCACCAGCAGTTTCTGGACTTTGCCGGCCTTCGGGGATTTCAGCTCGTTCTGCATCTTCATGGCTTCTACCACGAGAACGCCCTTCCCGGCCTCCACGCTCTCGCCCTGAGGCACGATGATACGTACGACCTTGCCAGGCATAGGCGCCACGATCTTCTGGGGGCCTTCGGTCGCCCCTCCGGCGGCACGACGGGTGCGGAGAGAGCGCGGGTCCTGCACCTCGCACGGATAACGGGAACTGCCGACGAGCATGTGGAGTTCACCATTGAGGGCACGCTCACGCTTCACTTCGTATGCGCTGCCGTCGCTCTCCAGGATCGAGAGGATGTCTCGGGCGGTAGGCACGGCATCGACATCGAAGGGCTTGCCATCAACCTTGCCGGCCCAGCGCGTACCCTTGCGGGCGATTTCGATGTGGTAGGTCTTCTCGGAGATGATGATGTCGTAAACCATGGCTAGCGCATAGCCTCCGCACGTCCCTGGGACTTCCATTTGGATTTTTCGTTGCCGGCGTCGCCATTGCTCTGCTTGCCGTGGGACTGCACGGTATAGGTAACGCCATCGAAAGGTTTGCCCAACGTAACTTGCGGCTCGCTCGTCGCGAAGATGGCAGCGGCAATGGCGGCCATGCGGGTACGCTCCTCGTGCTCTGCGGCGGGAATTTGCGGCTCGGAGAGAAGGCGATCGAGAAATCCAGTGTGCAGCTTGCCGGCTTTGAAATCAGGATCGCTCAAAATGCGCCGGAAGAGTGGAATGTTGGTCTTGATGCCGCCGACGAAGTATTCGTAAAGTGCGCGTTGCAGGCGTCCGATGCACTGCTCGCGATCATTCCCATAGCTGATGAGCTTAGCCAGGAGCGGATCGTAATCGAGAGGTACCGTCCAGCCTTCGTACATGCCGCTGTCGCGCCGGATACCAGGCCCAGAAGGCGAGATCAGTCGAGTGATACGTCCGGGCGAAGGAAAGAACTGGTTGTCGGGATCTTCGGCGTAGACGCGGCATTCCATGGCGTGTCCACGCAAGCTGAGATCTTCCTGCTTGAACGGCAGCGGCTCTCCGGAAGCCACTCGGATTTGTAACTGGACGAGATCCAGACCGGTAACCAACTCGGTGACTGGATGCTCCACCTGCAGGCGTGTATTCATCTCGAGGAAGTAAAAGTTCTTTTGCTCGTCCACGAGAAACTCGATGGTGCCCGCATTGATGTAGTTACAGGCCTGTGCGGCACGAACGGCAACTTCACCCATCCGACGCCGCATATCGGAATCAACGATGGGGGAGGGCGATTCTTCCAGAACCTTCTGATGGCGGCGCTGGACGGAGCATTCACGTTCTCCGAGCCAGACGGTGTTGCCATGCTCGTCGGCAAAAATCTGCATCTCGATGTGGCGCGGATTGACGATGAATTTTTCGAGATAAACTTCGCTATCGCCAAACGAACGTTGCGCCTCACTGCTGGCGGCTTCCAGAGACGAACGTAGCTCATCCTTGGACTTCACCAGTCGCATGCCTTTGCCGCCACCGCCCGCTGCGGCTTTCAGCATGATCGGGTAGCCGATATTCTCGGCCAGAGTTTCGGCTTCTTCGGCGCTCTTTAAACCTTGCGCATTGCCGGGAACCATCGGCACGCCGGCAGCGGCCATGGCCTGACGGGCGCGGGTTTTGGATCCCATCGCATCCATGGCATCGCCCGTGGGGCCGATGAACTTCACGCCAGCGTCAGCACACGCACGGGCGAAGCGTGCATTCTCTGACAGAAAGCCGTAGCCGGGGTGAATGGCCTCAGCGCCGCTCTTCTTCGCGACTTCGAGGATCTTGTCAATCCGTAAGTACGACTCGCTCGCCGCGGAGGGTCCGATGTGGTACGCGTAGTCGGCCTTGCGAACATGCAGGGCGCGACGATCGGCGTCGGAGTAGACCACCACCGACTCGATCCCCATTTCGCGACAGGCGCGGATGACGCGGACGGCGATCTCTCCGCGATTTGCGATCAGGATTTTCTTGAAGAGCTTTGACGACATGAACGATTCCTAGGAAGACGCGAAATTGGGATTGTAGCGCAGCCCATGTGGCTGGTGCCGCGGACGAAGCTCACCAAGGATTGTGACAACGAAACAGCAAAAAGCCTCCTCTTGCGAGGAGGCTTCAAGAACATGCCTTGCCAAACTACTTATTCGTAGGCGTCTCGGTCGTGATAACTCCGGTCGGACCGGCTTTCTCAGCCTTGGCCTTTTTGGTAGCGATCGTCTTGTCGACCCACTCGTTGGCGGTCTTGATGTCCGCTTCTTGCGATGGCGGATTGTCGCACTCATACTCAGCGCGCTGGCGGTACAAAAGGTTGATGTACGCCATTGCGTCGTCGTAATCGGGCCGCAATTGAATGGCTTTCTGCAGATCGCTGATGCCGTCTTCTACGTTCTTCGCATTCTTCTCGCGAAGCGCAGCGCAGACCTTCTTATCCTTCAACTGGGCATCCGGACGGAGCCCGATACCCACGCGTGCTTTCTGATCTTCCTGGTAAGCCTGCGTCCAGTCGATGACAGCGATCGAGTAGTAGGTTTCCGGGTCGTTGGGATCGGCCGCGATCACTTTGCGGTGATATTCCGAAGCCTGGTCGAACTTCTTCATGTTGAAGTAGAGCGACGCGATGCCCTTCAAGCTGTGGATCTGCTGCTCCCGGCTGGGATTGGCATCGAGAATCTTCTGGAACTCCTGGATCGCCATGTTGGCGTTGCGGGTGTTCTCCTCGTTATCAAGGCCCGGAACAAATTGCTGGGCGTAGGCGGTAGCAAGATAAAGACGTGCGTTGGTGAGGGACGAATCGAGGTCAACTGCGGTTTTAAAGTGCTCGATCGCCTCTTCGTATCTGGCGCTCTTATAAGACTGTACGCCCTTATTGAGCTGGTCGCGAGCCTTCAGCTTGTTGCACCCCGTGCCCGCCATCATGGCGAACAGGGCTGCGAGTACGACCAGTACCCGTGCGCTTCTAGTCATTGGTTATCACTCTCCGTTGCCATATTGCCCGAACCGCATCGCGGTACTCGCATGATTTCTCGGGCCGAAATAGGAGGAGGGCGCCCCGACTCATGGCGACGGGACGCCCGTTGTAAAGCTATTCTCCAGCCTCGATCTTTGCAGTAATCAAACCGACCTTATCGACACCCGCAGAGTGGGCGATGTCGATGACCTGGGCGACGCTGCTGAAGGCGATATCATCATCGCCTTTCACGAACATCACCTTTTCGGCGCGGCTCGCGAACACGTCGCGAAGTTTACCTTCAAGCGTGTCCCAGGTGGTTTCATCCTGGTTGATCTTGAGAGTAGGCCGATCCGGGTCGCCCGACTTGAGCACCTGAACCACGATGGTGCGTTCGGGAGGAGGCGGTTGCACTTTCTGATCTTTCGGCGGGGGTTGAGGAACGAGCGCGTCCAAACCTTTCGGCGTCAGCGGTGTGATGACCATGAAGATGATCAGCAGCACCAGCAAGACGTCGATCAGCGGGGTCACGTTCATGTCCGCTGTGGGTCCTCCACCGGACCCTCCAACACTCATTGACATAGTGCTTGTCCTCTCGTCTACTTGGCGGCCGCTGGCCGCGGCGCGGTTACGGTTGCCTTGCGCTGTTCGGTGAGCAAACCAACTTCATCGACTCCCGCCGAGCGAATGTCGTCTACGATTTCCACGACTTTGCCATAGCGGGCGCGCTGATCTGCTTTGATAAATACGCGCTTGTCGGTTTTGTTGGTCAGCCGGTCCTTCACCTTGGTTGTCAGCTCGTCAGGGTTGATCTTGTCCGACCCGAAGTACACCGCCCCGTCTCGTTGAACCGAGACAAGAATGGAGTCTTCTTTGTCCGCATCCGGCATCGGTGCGGGACTATTGGTCTTCGCCATATCAACGCTAACGCCCTTCTGCAACATCGGGGTGATGACCATGAAGATGATCAGCAACACCAGCATCACGTCCACCATGGGGGTGACGTTGATGTTCGAGTTGACGACTGCGGTGCGTTTTGAGATCCCCATATCCTAAAGTCTCCTCGCGAGAATCGAACCTCGCCCAACTACTTGCGGACTCCGCGACGCTTCAGGAAATAATCGATCAATTCGCTCGAGCTGTTGTCCATCTCGACGTCAAACGCTTCCACCTTACTGGTGAAATAGTTGAACATCATAACGGCCGGGATGGCGACAAACAGTCCGATAGCGGTGGTTACGAGAGCTTCCGAAATACCACCGGCGACTGCGCCAAGACCAGTGGCCTTGTTCTGCGAGATCGAACGGAAAGCGTTCAGAATGCCGACGACAGTTCCGAGCAGGCCGACGAACGGGGCAGTTGCTCCGATGGTCGCAAGGCCGGAAAGACCGCGCTTGAGTTCTGCGTGAACGATAGCTTCGGCACGCTCGAGAGCGCGCTTGGAGGCTTCGACCTGCTCGCCCGGGATGTCAGCTGATTCCCCGTGGGCCTTGAATTCCTGCAGGCCGGCGGTGACAACCTTCGCCAGGTGGCTCTTCTTGTTGCGCTCGGCAACGCGGATGGCTTCATCAATCTTGCCTTCGCGCAGGGCGCCGGCAACCGCGGGTGCAAATGCACGCGACTGTTTACGGGCAGCGCTGAAAGCCAGGGCGCGATCGATCATGACGCCGATCGACCAGCCGGACATGATGAAGAGGATGAAGACGACGAGCTTTGCAAGGATACCCATCTGCTTCCACAGCGAGACCGGGTCCCATCCTACGGTAGCTTCGCCGGATTCCTGGAGCAACCAAGAAGCGGCAAGGTGGGCATTGTAAAGAGCCAAAGTTGCGATGTTTGCGAAGAACATGAGTTTAGATCTCCTCCTGGAACTATGTTGCGGAACTGGGATGACGCGTAGCGCGGATCTCTGTTACGGCGAAGCTGACCGACAACGCGCAGCGGCTTTCGGGCCGCTACACCGTCAGCACTTGCAGGGACCACAGCCCGCCGTGGGGCGGTGGTATGCAGAGAATCGGGAGACTGGATTTCGTCGTGGGACTCTTTCCAGTGGCGGTGGTCTAACCGCCGGATAGGGTGAAATTGACCTGTACTGTGGTCTCGACCTCGACCGCTTCACCATTGAGCAGGTACGGCTTGTACTTCCACTGCCTCACGGCATCGATAGCCGCTTGCGTCAGCATCGGGTGGCCACTCTGAACTCTCAGGTTTTGGATGCTGCCATCCTTACCGATGGTGGCCTGCAGCAGCACCGCTCCCTGGATGCGCGCCTGCTTCGCCAACGGCGGATAGCTCGGCGTTACCTTGTGGAGCAGCAAGCCTTCCGATACGCCCTGCGACACGCGAACTTTCTGCGGCGTCGCAACCTTGGGAACCGCAACCGGCGCGGAACTGATAATACCGCCAATCACGCCACCCATTTGGCCTCCGGGTACGCCGCCGGCGACGCCACCCATCACGCCTGCGTTGGCAGACGGTGGTGGTTCGTCTTCTTTAATCATGGCGACTTTTTTCGGAATGGCCGTGGGGGTTCGGAGTTGGCCATTGTTAAGGTCCGTTTCAACCTTGTGAACCTTCACCACCGCGGCCGCCGCTGGTGGCGGGGGCGGTGGAGGCGGCGGTGGCGGTGCCACCAGGAACGTTGTCAGCTGCCCTTTCGGGAGCGCCTCAGTATAGATCAGCGGAATCAACACCAAGACGCCAATCAAAGCGATCTGCGCCACGACCGCAATCGTGGTGGTCGCCCCTTGCTTGGTCTTGAATTTTCCGCCTGATTCTAAAAGGCTGTCTTCAAACATAGCCTGTTCTCCGGAACTACTTCATAGAACTTAGACACCGGCCCTACTGTCTTTGCTCCCAGAAAATTGGGGTTCCCCAACCTTTTTTCTAAGCAGTTCGTCGTATGCCTACACCGGTGGACCAACCGAATTTCCAGAAGTCCCGGGATTCGCGAACAGGTTTGAGGTTTTTTACGCCTTCACCTTTACTCGATCATTTTTGCGGGGTGCTGGACCGGGAAGAACCGGTGCTCCACCTCGCCGATGACTACGCCAGTCCTGGTATGCCACCAGCATCGGCGCGGCGACCGCGATCGACGAATAGGTGCCAATTAGGATGCCAATTACGAGAGCAAGAGAGAAGCCTCTCAAAACTTCTCCGCCAAAAACGTACAACGAGAGTACCGTCAGGAAGGTGAGGCCGGAGGTCAAAATGGTCCGGCTCAGCGTCTGGTTAATGCTCTTATTGACGATTTCAGAGAGCGATTCACGACGGAGCAGCTTGATGTTTTCCCGGATGCGGTCATAAACGACGATCGTGTCGTTCATGGAGTATCCGATCAACGTCAAGATCGCGGCGACTACTGTAAGGGAAATGTCCTTGTTTAGCAAGGAGAAGGCCCCGACGGTGATGATCGTATCGTGGAAACACGCGACCACCGCGCCGACCCCGTAGATCAGTTCGAAACGGAACCAGAGATAGACGAGCATTCCGCCAAGCGAGTAGAGAGTCGCCAGAAGTGCTTGATTCGAAAGCTGCTTTCCAACCTGGGGGCCGACGATTTCGACGTTGCGAACGCCAAAGCTGGAGGTGAAAAAGTCAGCCTTGAGTGCGTCAACAACCGGCCCCGGAACGTGACCCTGCAACTCATCGACGGACGTCAATACGCCGCCCTTATCTTTGTCGCGATAATCGACCACCTGCTGTGCGACCTGCTGGTATTTGGTCGACGCATCCAGAGCCACATGTAACGGATCCTTCTGGATGAGGTAATCGCGGATAGTCGTCGAACCGACATTATTCAAGTCCGTCTTGCCGGGCTGATTGTTGGTTTCGAGCGCTTTGATGATCGTGTTCTTGCCGGAATCGAGTGCCTGCTCGCTGGTTTCTTTCTGTTCGAGCGCAATCAGCACTTCGTTGTTCGCGGGCACACCGTAGGTCTGGATCTTGGGATCCTTCAACCCCGCGCGATCCATATCGCTGCGGATGTGACCGAGATCCGGTGTTTGGGCAAACTTCACATAGACCAGCGTACCGCCCTTGAAGTCCACGCCTAACGGCAAGGGGCTGCCTGTCTTGGCATAGCGCACCATCATGGAGGTGATGCCGGCCACGCTGAAGATCAGCGAGAACGCGAGGAAATACCACTTCTTGCCCAGGAAATCGATGTTTGTATTGCGAAACAGTTCCACGTCAAAGCCTCAGAAATCTTTTTAAGAACTCACTCGACGATTACGCCGAATGCAGCGGGCCGACGTATCGGCCCACGATGAATCAAATGCTTAATGCCTCGCCACGCTGATGGCGATTCAAGTTCGAATCGAAGATCACGCGCGAGACGAATACGGCCGTAAACAAGTTCGCGAAAAGACCGAAGCTCAGCGTGACCGCAAAGCCCTTCACCGGCCCGGTTCCAAACAGAAACAGAATGACCGCTGAAACGATGGTCGTTACGTGGGTATCGATGATCGTCAACCACGCATGACCGAAGCCCTGTTCCACCGCGGACGGCGGCGTTTTGCCGTTACGCAGCTCTTCGCGAATACGCTCGAAAATCAGGACGTTTGAGTCCACACCCATACCGACGGTGAGGATGACGCCCGCAATTCCCGGCAGCGTCAGCACCGCCCCGAAGTAACCCATGAATCCCAGAAGGATCACCAGGTTCAGGAACAGGCTGAGGTCCGCATTGATGCCGGCGCCCTTGTAGTAAATGAGCATGAAGACCATGACCGCGATCATGCCGATGATCGCAGCCCGCACGCCTTGCCGAATCGAATCCAAGCCGAGCGACGGACCGACGGTTCGCTCTTCCAGGTAGTGAATGCTGGCCGGCAGCGCGCCGGAATTCAGGATCAACGCAAGATCGCTTGCTTGTTGATCGGTGAAGCGACCAGTGATTTCGCCGGAGTCACTGATCTCCGACTTGATGTTCGCGACTTCCATCACTTTGTTATCGAGGATGACGCCAAGCTTGTCATTGATATGCGCGCTGGTGAACTGCTGGAAGCGCTGGCCGCCATCTCGAGTGAGATTGAAGCCCACGTTCGCGCCGCCATTCTGGTCGCGGCCTACACGGGCCTGCCGCAGATCATGTCCGGCTACCGCCGAGCTGCGCGCCACGACATAAAACACCTGGGTTCCGGGATCGTTCTCGCTCTTCCCGGGGATGATGACGTTGTCAGCAAATTGCGACTGTACCTTTGCAGCGTCGGCTTCTGTCGGATATGGGCCGCCATACACCTGGCGGATCTCCAGCATCGCTGTGGACTGCATGACGTCCTTCACACGCTGCGGGTCATCCACGCCCGGAAGCTGCACGAGAATCTGATAGTCGCCCAGACCATGTTCCTGGATGACCGGTTCGCTCACGCCGAGTGTGTCAACGCGCTCGCGGATCTTCTGGATCGCCTGCTGTACCGCGCGGTCCTTCAAGTCCTTCAATTGCGCGGGCTTCATCGTCAGAACGTAGCTGCCTTCCGGACCGCTGTTCCAGCCGTATTCCGGCAGCCGTTCATCGGCAATCTGCTTCAGCTTGGTCGATCCGTCGGGCGAAACGCCTTTGATCTGGATGCGCTCGGGAACCTTCGCGGCGTCAGGCTTGGAGATGTCGGTATAGCTGACCTTCGCGGTCCCGAGATCTTCCTTCAAGCGCCCGATGGCGCGATCCGTCTCGGCGTTGACCGCGTCGTTGACCACAACCTGCAGGATCAAGTGCGTGCCGCCGCGGAGATCGAGGCCGAGGTGAATGCGGTTTCCGAGAGCTTCTTTCAGCCCTTGCTTACTCCACGTAATATCAGCGGGATTTCCGATGATGCCGAATAAGAAGACCAGCAACACGGCGATGATGACGACAATTTTCCAGGTGAGATTCTTCTTCATGAGGACAACAGCCTGCTAGGACTTAGGATTTTCTTCGGTGATAACGGACGCAATCGCCTGCCGGGTGACTTCCAGCTTGATGTTGTCCGGTGCTACGCGAATCACGAGGGCATCGTCTTTCACCGAAAAGATCACGCCGCGAAGGCCGCCCGTAGTGACAATCTTGTCGCCTGACTTCAGCTCGCTCAACATCTGCTGCCATTTTTTCTGGCGCCGCTGCTGCGGCATGATCATCAGGAAATAGAAGATCGCAAAAATCGCGATCATGAATACCAGGCTGCCACCGAACTGTCCGCCCACAGCCTGCCAGTACACCGCTAAAAAGTTTGTCATTCTCCAGCGCTTTCAGGGTCCCGAGAAGTCTTTTGGCACCGCCCGCTTTCGGCAGGCACACGCTCGTCGGACGCTTTCCCTGTTGGGACCGATTCCGGCCCGGATCTCAGGTATTCCCTGTGAATTGAGGGGACATCTCCGAACACCACGCAGACGAGAGACCCGTAACTAGGTGGCGCTCAGATGCGGCGACCGCACTACAGGGAGGGAACCAGAGCTCTCCCCAGACATTATAGACTGCCGCACCCGTTTCATGGTGTCAAGGTAATAGGCCAGATTATGCGTCGTGTTCAGAACCTGGGCGAGTACCTCGTTCGAAGCATAAAGATGACGTAAGTAAGCTCGCGAATAGCGGGCACAGACCTTGCACTGGCAATTCGGATCCAGCGGCCCTTCGTCTGAGACGAAGCGCTGGTTTTTTATCGTCAGTTTGCCCTCCGACGTGAACAACAGCCCGTGACGGGCTGCGCGAGTGGGCAACACGCAATCCATCATGTCGATCCCCATGCGAGCGTACTGCACGATCTCCTCGGGATAGCCCACACCCATCAAGTATCTCGGCTTGTCCGCAGGAAGTAGCGGAACCGTGTTCGCTACCAGGTCTGCGGTCTGCTCTCGGGGCTCGCCTACGCTAAACCCACCCACCGCATAGCCCGGGAACCCGATCTCAACCGTCCGCTCGGCCGACTCTTTCCGCAAATCCGGATACATGCCGCCTTGCACGATTCCGAACAGAGCCTGCGATTTTTCCTGCCGCGCGGCGAACCACGGCACCTCATGGCTGTGCGCCTCAAAGTGCCGCTTGCTGCGCTCTGCCCAGCGCAGCGTCATCTCCATGGATGCCTGTGCCCGTGAACGTTCGGCAGGGAACTCGGTGCACTCATCGAAAGCCATGATGATGTCGGCGCCGATGCCGATCTGGGCCGCGATCGCGCTCTCGGGCGTGAACAGGTGGGAGGAGCCATCCAGGTGCGACCGGAACGAAACCCCTTCTTCCGTCACCTTCCGCAGTTCACTGAGGCTGAAAACCTGGAACCCTCCAGAGTCCGTCAGGATCGAGCGATCCCACGCCATGAACTTGTGCGTACCGCCTAGCTTCCGAATCTGCTCGATTCCCGGCCGTAAATACAGGTGATACGTGTTATTGAGCAGGATCTGAACGCCAAGCTCTTCGAGCAAATCCTGCGGAATGCCTTTGACCGTCGCCACGGTGCCGACGGGCATGAAGACGGGCGTCTCCACCTCGCCATGCGGCGTGACCATGCGCCCCGCGCGCGCGGCGCCTGCGGTGGCTTCAACTTGGAAGGCGAAAGACATTGCATTCATTCTAACGAAAGCAATTAACCACAGAGGGCACAGAGGAATCGGAGGTGGGGGTTCGTGATGAGAGGCGTCTTGTCTTCCTTCTTCGAACTTGTACAAAATCAAGCGGTCCTCTGTGTCCTCTGTGGTTCAAAGTTTTTTCGTATGATGGAAGGATGTTAAAGGCCATCATTTTCGATTACGGCAAGGTGCTCACGTTCGCTCCCACTCCCGAAGATTGGGCGCGGTTTGCCGCGGTCTTCAACGTTCCTGTTGAAGAATTCCAGCAGCCCTACTGGGGCTTACGCGATAAGTACGACCGCGTGGTCTATGACGGCACCTCTTACTGGAGCGCCGTTGGGGAACAACTCGGCAAAAAGATCTCGCAAGAAGACGTCGTCCACCTGGTTGCGTTGGATAATGCGCAGTGGACGAATGCCAACCCCGAGATGCTCGACTTCGCCTGGCGCGCAAAAGATGCTTGCTTAAAGATCGGCATCCTGTCGAATATGCAGAGCGATATGCTGGCCGCAATGCGGAAGAAACTCAAATGGCTCGATCGTTTCGACCACCAGACCTACAGCTGTGAGGTCGGCGCCATCAAACCGGAGCCCGAGTCCTATTACATCGTGCTGCACGCTCTTGGCGTAAAACCCGGCGAAGCCATCTTCTTCGACGACAAGCAGGTCAACATCGATGGAGCACGTGCGGTGGGAATGCACGCGGCGTTATTCGAAGGCGATATGGCAACTGTTTACGCAGCCGTGGAGAATCTTGGCGTAACTCTCGCAGCACGGAAAGCGGCGGATTGAAACCGCCGAGAACGAAACCTGCATCGTAGTACGAGGAGGAATCATGGCAACGCAACCCACTCCGAACGTGGAACTGGTAACGGTCTTCGATACCGATCAGGAATCGGAAGCATTGGTGGTAAAGGGCCTGCTGGAATCGGCCGGCATTGAAAACCTCATCAATTCAATCGATGCCCAACAGGACATTCTTCCCGGCGTCGGCGGCGTGATCGTGCAGGTCGCTCCCGATCGGGCGAACGAAGCGCGCGCCATCATCGAAACCTATCGCAACGCGCCTGCCACCGACGAAGAAATGCTCGCCGGTGACGAACCGACCAGCAACTAGTTCGCGGCTTGCTTGGCGCTGACGGTTTGTCCATCTAAGTAGAACGTCGTTGCCCCGACCATATCCGTTCGATAGGTGCGTACGCCAAAGGCGGCCAGGCGCTGCAAAATCTCAGGCCGCGGATGCTTAAACGAATTACGAGCGCCCACGCTAATGACCCCATAACGCGGATGCACCGCAGCCAAAAATTCCGAAGCGGGCGAGAGATCGATCACCTCTCGCTCTTCTTTCTTGTGCGAATCCCCGATCAGCAGCGCCGACGTCTTCCCATACGTAATTTTGAACGCCAACACATCGTCATCCTTGGGCGGGATATGCGGTTGCTGGTCCTTCAACGGAAGCAGCACGCGAACTTGCACACCCCCGAATTCAAACTGATCTCCCGTACGATAGAACACGAGTTTCACTTGCTCCTCGCGTGCTGCCTCAAGAACGTTCTCGACATCCTTGATTGGCGGTGCAAAGCCCAACCACAACTCCCGCGGACTGAAATTGCGGATGATTGTCGGCAGCGCACCCATGTGATCGGAGTGCGGATGACTGTAGGCCACGACATCGAGACGGCTAATCCCTCGTGACCATAAATAAGGCGAGACGACCTGCTCTCCGATATCGAACTCGGAATGCGAACCGCCTAAAGGTCCTCCCGAATCCAGCAGCATCGACTTTCCATCCGGGAAAACCATCAGCAGCGAATCTCCCTGTCCCACATCAATCGCGGTGATCTCCAATCGGTGTGCTTTGAACTGCGGATAGGGTGGCAGGAAGAGAATCGCCGCTCCCGATGCGACGATCGTCACGGTGCCGATCGCAGCGATCTACCAGCGTTTACGCACCAACACCATCGCGAGGGCAATCGCGCCCGCCGCGCCCAACGCAACCCAGAATGTTGGTGTAGGAACGCGTCCGGTTGAAAGTCGCAGATGGCCCAGCAATGCGACGGTGCCGGTAATCGCCCGTAGCGACCACAATGCAATCGCCGCCGGTATTCGCGCGAGCGGATGCCAGATCAATCCGAGCAACACTGCCGCCGCACACGCTGGCATGAGCACTCCTGTCAGCGGCACCACCAGAGCATTCGCGACCGGAGCCATCAGCGTGACGCGATGGAAGTAAACTGCCATCGGGAGCGCCAGCGTAAATTCCATCAACAGCGAAATCACCAGCAGTTCGAACCCGGCGTACATCACGCGGAGTGGCGCCGTCAGCATCGGACGTGCCGCCCGTCGTGGGAGAATGCGCTCGATCCGTCCGCAAATCAGCCGCAGGTCTAGGCGGAACTGTTGTTGCAGCGGCTGGAACGCTCGATCGAAACGCAGCACGTGCAAATTGCGCAGCGCCTTGCGGTACGGTTCCGAAGTCCGCTCAATCCATGGCACACCAACGCCCGCAATTACTGCGACCGAAAGAAATGTGAGTTGAAAACTGGGATCGAAGAGCGCATCCGGATCCCACGCCAGGATCACCAGTGCCGCTATGCCGATGGCATTGAGCCGCGAGGATTGGCGATAGAGAAGTCGCGCCAGCAAATAGATCGTGAGCGTCACACCGCGCGGAGGATTGGCGAGCCCAGATCGGTCAGCCACGCATAGCCGAACGAAGCGATGAGTGTGCAGATCGTCGCCAGGACGTCGCCCATTCTCAGGCGTCGAAACAGCCAGAAGAATGCAAATGCCAGGATGCCGACGTTCATCCCCGACACGACCAGGATGTGAAACGTCCCAGTGCTCTGGAAATTTGTCTTCACCTCTCCGTCCAGTTCCGAGCGGTCGCCGATCACCACCGCGCCAAACAGCGAAGCCTCTTCTGCGGGCCACAGTTCATGTATGCGCCGGATTACCGCCGCCCGCGCGCGATGTTGCCACGCCGTCCAGCGATGCCCTGCGAATCCGGGCAGGACCTGCACTGAACTGACCCGCGCGTTCCCCAGCAACGCAATGCCCTGGGCCAGCAGGTAGCCCCGATAATCCCACGCTCCAGGGTTGTGGTAGTTACGCGGCTCGTGCAGTTTGGCAATCAATTGCAGCCGCTGCCCGTAGTGCAGTACCGGAATCGGCAGAGTACCAGCGGCCTGCTGTTCTTCATCTTCGTAGTCGGATTTGCGCGCGTAAATCGAAAGCCGCAGGCCCATTGGCTGCGTGAAGTCCGATCCATCCGGCAACCTGACAGACTCAGTTTCTAGATCGAGAGACTGTTGCTCGCCACCGAACATTCCGCGCTGCACGACGCCATCGCGAATGACGTGTGCCACCACGACCGATTCACCGTCAGTCAGTCCGCGCGGGAAAGCGACCGCATGCGTCGGCCGAAACTCCTGTGCCAGCGCACCGGTCATTGCAACCGAGAGCAGCGCTATAAAGAATGCAGCGGTCGGTCGTCGTCTGCTCAACCCTGCGGAGCAGGCCATCAACAGCAGGGAAGCAACGATCCAATCGATAGGGGGATGCCAGAGAAATCGCGCCGCCACAAGGCCGCAACCGAAGGCGATCGCCATCAGCAACAGAGGCTGCTTTCCACCGCAGAACGGAGGACGAATCGGTTCGACTGTGGGCCCGGGTGAGTTCACATCTCAGATCTTTTCGAGATCTTCTTTGCCAACCACCGGATTCCAAACCAGCAGTTCGTACTGCACCACGCCGGTTTTCACGTACGGATCGTTGTCGCGAATGCGATCCAGCGTCCCTTCCACGTCGCCGTCAGGTACACGCAGCAATAAAGCTCCGCCGGTGCGAGTCTCTAGAGGCCCGGCTGCCATGAGCACCCCTTGCTGCTTCAACTCGCGCAGGTAAGCACGATGCTGGTCGGTGACGCGAAGAACCTCTTCGAGAGGACGGCGATAGCGGATGATAGCGAGGGCGTACATACAAGCTCCGCGTTAGCGTGCCAGGTGCAGCACGCTTTCGAGATGGAATGTCTGTGGAAAGAGATCGAACAGATGCGCCTCTTCCACGTGGAACCCAGATTCTAGTAGCACTTTCATATCACGCGCCAGTGTCGCCGGATCGCAAGATACGTACGTCACACGTGGGGCGGACGTACGTCCTAGCAATCGTGCCGTGTTTTCTCCCAATCCCGCGCGCGGCGGATCGACCAGGATCAAATCCGGCGAATATCGTCGGACCTCGCTCCGCAGAAACTCTTCGGTCGCACCACGAATCGCTTTCACATTATGCGGAGCATTCGCCTTCAGGTCCGAGTAGGAATATATGGAAGCTTCTACCGCAATCAGCTGCTGGCTCTTCTCCGCCAGCGGCAACGAAAAAAACCCTCCCCCGGCATAAAGGTCTAACGCCACCTTTCCGCTCCGGCCCGCGGTCACGGTGGTGATCATGTCGTCCAGCAGAAAGCGATTGACCTGGAAAAATGCGCCCGCGCTCACCTGGTAATCGAAGTGTTCGGTCGAGTAGACGAGCGAACGGTCGCCGAAGAATGTCCCGGTCGAAGACTTCGCACGGGTGAGTGGTGCTCGCTGATCTTCGGTGTCGTCCGCAGGCGCGCCATGGAATACAGCAACTCCGACGATCTCCGCCATCGTTCCGCGCAGCACCTCGATGGTCGCCCGCAATGTTTCCGGCTCAACCCCGTGCTCGATGAAAAATTCCAGTAGCAGCTTCGAGTCGTCGTCGTTCACGAAGAACTGCACCTCGCGAATCGCTTCGTCGATCCGCTCGTTCCGCCCCAGTTCCCAGAGCACGCCAAGCGCGCGATTAATCAGCGGCGAACTGATCGGACATCGCTCCACCGGCAGCAGCGAGTGCGAGCCGTACCTGTAATAACCCACCGCAAACTCAGGATCGTGGACAACGCGCATTCGTGTCCGATTGCGATAGCGATAAGGCTCACCCGCGTGAGTTTGAATCGGTCGATCGAGTTTCAGCTTGGCGGTCCTTCCCAGCGTCTCTTCCAGGATCTGCGCTTTCGCCTGCACCTGCGCGGCATATTCCAGATGCTGGTACTGGCATCCACCACAACGTAAGAAATATGGGCAGGGCGGCTCGATGCGCGCGGGTGATGGTTGCAGAATCTTGTCCGCACGGGCCCGAGCGAAACCCGGCTTTTCTTCGATAATGCTTGCTTCCACCACTTCATCCGGACCAACGAAAGGCACGAATACCGCTTTCGCGCGCCCGCTCTTCTCATCCACCAGGCGCGCGATGCCTTCGCCGCCGTAAACCAGCTTTTCTATTTTGAGTTGCACCCGTCTATCCTACGCTGTTCACATGTAGAACAGGCTCAGCCGCGGCACGTCGTAGCGCTCGAGAATGCGCTTATGGATGTACTGCTTGTGAAGTTGCTCGATTTGCGGTCCATTCATCTTGCCGCGATACGGCGCAAGATCACCATCCGCTTCCGTCCGCACCGCCAGAATCGCTTCGTCGGAAGTAGTTGCCAGCAGCGCAGCAAAGATTTTTTCTTCCATCACCGTCAACCGGCGCTCCAGGTCTTCGGCGCGAAACCCGGGCTGCGCCGGAATCTCCGCCGCAAGCGTGCGCAGCGTGGATGCAGCTTCCTTTGCGAGCGAATCGACGCTCGGCGGGAACGATTTCTTCTCCAGCTTGCCGGCATTTCGAACTAGAAACTCGGCGATGTCGCTCCGTTCGAGTCCCGCTTCCTTTTTTCCAGCGGGCGTCGCGCCCACCGCGGCTTCGGCTATCTGTTCCGTGGCCCCCAAGACTTCCTGGGTACAAAAGGCGAGTCCATTCACTTTCTTGGTTTTCGTCGGCTTGCGATCGTAAGCGTCGAAGGTCGCGTCGATGCCACGCAGCACCGCTTCGAGCGGAATGCCGGCTTCTTTCCACGTTTCAATGAGAGCCCAATCGAGGGTCGAGAGAATCAGCAGCGAACCACGGCGCCGCTGGAAGAGCTCCTCAATTTCGGTGAAGTAGTTGAAGTAATTTTCCAAGACAAGAACGATTTAACCACAGAGGACACAGAGGAACTCAGAGATCAAAAAATGTAGTCTGTCGGAGGCGAAGACACTTTGTAACGCGACGTTCGGAAACCTCTGAGCCCTCTGCGTCCTCGGTGGTTATCCCTTGTTCTTGCGGGTCTGGTTTTGGTTGCGTTCCCAGATGATACGCAGGCCATCCAGCGTGAGCAGATCGTCCACGTCCTTGATGTACTTCGACCCTGCGCCGATCAACGGGCTCAAGCCGCCGGTGGCGATGATCTTCACGTGGCCGCCGAGTTCTTCGATCAGTCGCTCGAGAATGCCATCGACCAGGCCGAGATAGCCCCAGTAGAAGCCGGATTGCATGCTGTTGACGGTATTTGTGCCCATCACCCGGGCGGGTTTTTTGATATCCACGCGCGGCAGACGCGCCGTCCGCTGAAAGAGTGCCTCTGCAGAGATGCCAATGCCCGGCGCAATCACGCCACCAAGATATTCGCCTTTCGCGGAAACCACATCGAAGGTTGTGGCGGTTCCGAAATCCACGCTGATGCACGGCCCGCCATACTTTTCGAAGGCCGCGACGCTGTTCACAATGCGATCGGCGCCCACCTCTGCCGGATTGTCATAGTGCACCGGCATACCTGTCTTCACACCCGGCTCGACAAACAGCGGCTTCAGCGCAAAGTACCGTTCACAAACGCTGCGCAACGTCGTATCCATGGAAGGCACAACCGACGAGATGATGATCCCGTGGATGGCTTTGAAATTGACCTCGCCCATTGCAAATAAATTGCGGAAGAGCACGCCGTATTCATCTACCGTCTGGGTACGAATCGTGCCCACGCGCCAGTGCGCGATCAACGGGCCGTAGGTGTGCGACCCATTTTCACCGGGCGTAGCTTCGAAAACCCCGAGCACCGTGTTGGTATTGCCGACATCGAGCACTAGCAGCATTTAGAAATCTCAGTGACGCAATTGGCGAATGCCATCCACATCTTCGATGGCGCGCACCCCGCCGGAGAATACGGTGCGCAACGCATGGTTGCTGGTGACCTGCAGGAATCCGCGATCATCCAGTCCGGCGCTGATCCCGGCGTATCCACCATCTTCTTCCACGAACACACGGCGCTCTTTCGCCAACGACGACATCTCCTGGAAACGCGCAATGATCGCCCCCCGCGCCGCCGCGCCGCCGCGCAGTAACTCGCTATAGGCCCGATCGAGCGATTTTAACAAAGCTGCCGTGAGATCGACGCGCGACCATGTTCGTCCGCTCTGCAGGCGAAGCGAGGTCGCCACCTTACGAATCTCGTCTGGGAATTCCGCATGATTCACGTTAATCCCAATGCCGATGACCACGTACCGCACCCGCGTCGCTTCCGCATTCAACTCGGTCAGAATGCCGCAGAATTTCTTTACGCCAAAGAGCAAGTCGTTCGGCCATCGCAGGTCTGCCTTCAACCCGGTAATGCTGCTGACTGCATCGGCGGTCGCAACGCCCGCGGCGAGCGCGAAGATCAGCGCATCTGCCGGGGACACGCGCGGCCGCAACAGCACGGAACAATAAATTCCGGCCGACTCCGCGGAGTGCCAAGAGTGTCCGCCGCGCCCTTTGCCCGCGGTCTGTTCTTCCGCAACAAAGACAGAGCCTTCCGGCTCGCCGGCAGCCCCAGCTTGCATGGCCGCGACGTTTGTTGATCCGATGCGGAAGTAATGATGAATATCGTTCGCGAACAACGTGCCCTTCACTAGCGGAGCCAGCGCATCGGGCAGCAAGAGGTCGGGGATTGCGCCAAGTTGATATCCCGTCGCGGGGTGTCCTTGGATTTGTACGCCCAACTCGCGTAGCTGTTCGATCAGCCGCCAGACTTCGGACCGGCTGACGCCAAGTTCTTCCGCGATTTTCGTGCCGCTCACTACCAGCATGGCGTTGTCGCCGAGCAGGCGAACAAGATGGCTCAGGCGCTCATCGGTGAGCGTGCCTTCGGGAAATGCGTCGGGACTGGAGCCGGTTCGCGCGATACGGGCATTATCTGCGGGGAGGTCTGTCATTGCAAAACAATTGGTGAAAAGGACGTCAGGAGCTCTTCCGCGGCTTATGCGGACAACGCTCGGCGTTCAGGCATTCGTCCGCAATGCGCAACCGTTCGACCGGATGCCCGCCCACGATATGCGACTCGATGATCTCGTCCACGTCTTCCGCATGCACCCCGCCGTACCAGACCTCGTCGGGATAAACGACCACCGTCGGGCCGTGCTCACACTGCTCCAGGCAGCCGGACTTATTGGCGCGCACCTGGTCGCCACGAATGCAATGCTCCGCCAGCTTCTTCTTGAATACTTGCTGTAATTCGCCTTTACCGGTGGGATCGCACGACCCGCGGTGATGGTCGGCGGGCCGCTGGTTCTGGCAGATGAAAATATGCTTCCTGAATTTCGGCATTACGAAGATTTAACCACAGAGGACGCAGAGGAACGCTGAGGTGTCTGAGGTTTGATCAAGTGTCAGGAGCATTTTCCCCCTTACAACCTCTGTGCTCCTCTGTGTCCTCTGTGGTTAGTGACTTATGCGGGCAGGATTCGCAAGCTCAAGTCCACGGCGCGCGCCGAATGCGTGAGTGCGCCGACTGAGATGAAATTCACGCCTGTCTCGGCGTACTGCCGTACATTCTCCAGCACGATGCCACCTGACGCTTCGAGGGGAATCGGATGTTCGAGCTTCTGAACGCGCTCGACAGCCTGCCGTACCTGGTCGGGCGTCATGTTGTCGAGCAGCACGGATTCTGCTCCACGTTGCAACACCTGGTCGAGTTCTTCCAGCGACCGCACCTCGATCTCGATCGGCTGTTCTCCGCGGCGATTGCGGATCGCGCGATCGAGGGCCGGAACCGCCCCACCCGCCAGCGCGATGTGATTGTTCTTGATCAACACACCATCCGAAAGGTCGAGCCGGTGATTCGTGCCCCCGCCGCAGCGCACCGCGTATTTATCGATTACCCGCAGTCCCGGCACCGTCTTACGGGTGTCAAGAATCTTGGCGCGCGTGCCGGCGATGGCGTCTACGTACTTGCGCGTCGCTGTGGCAATTCCGCTCATCCGCTGAATAACGTTCAGAATCACGCGTTCGCAGGAAAGCAGTACCCGCGCATTATGCCGGATGACCGCGACCGTCTGGCCGTTATGCAGGCGTACGCCATCAAAAATCTCCTGGTGGGTCGTGACCTCCGGATGGGAAACCACGGTGCCATCCAGCAGCGCGTAGACTTCGAAAATTCGCTGGATCGTCCCGATTCCGGCCAGGATGCATTCTTCTTTTGCGATCAGCGTCCCCACCGCGCGCTGGTTCGGATCGATGCAGGCATAGGTGGTCGCATCGCGCGTGGCGCGATCTTCGGTCAGCGCATTTTCCAGGATAGTCGTCGTGCGTCGGCTGTTCCAGTCCACAAGTCTCTCGCTTTAGCCCAGATAGTGTAACGGCTTCGTCAATCGCATCGAGATCGCCGCGATTTCTATTTTCTTTCCAGTTCCTTCAACGCCGCTCGTGCATTTTCCAGCAGCAACTTCAACTCCCCTTCGCGACGCCGCAAGCCTTCCACGACATGCGCGGGAGCCTTGGCGAGGAAGTTTTCGTTGCCGAGTTGCCGTTGATTGTTGGCAAACTCGGTCTCCAGCTTTTTCAACTCGCGCGTCAGGCGCTCGCGCTCCGCCGCCACATCGACCTTTTGCTCGTAGAGTACCCGGACATCGAATCGTGCGGTGCTGCGCGCCAACGAAGCCTTCGCCAGCGATTCCGGCACGAACTGTACATCTGAAACATTCGCCAGCCGCTCCAGCGCTCCGCGATTACGTTCTACCAGTTGTTGAATCTCGGCCGGAGCAAAAATCTCAATCGGCGTCTTGATCCTCGGCTGGGCCTTGATGTCGGCAATCTCCGAGCGAATGTTGCGCACCGCCTGGATCAAGTCCTGCACGATCGCCATCTCGGTCTCGGCTTCGTTGCTGATCTGAACCTCATCGGCTTTCGGATATTCCGCCAACGAGATGGACTTCAGAGGTGGATTGCCGTCGTAAATCGCGTGCCAGATCTCTTCCGTGATAAATGGCATGAACGGCGAAAGCAGCCGCAGCGCGCCTTCAAAGACCGACAGCAGATTGTTGAACGTTCGCTGGACAGCGGCAGCATCGTTATCTTCGAGACGCGGCTTCACCAGTTCGATATACCAATCGCAAAATTCGCCCCAGAAGAAGTGATAGACCACGTGCGAAGCCTCGTGGAAGCGATAGGTCTGGAGCGCCTCTTCGATCTCGCGCGCGACTTTGTTGAAGCGAGACAGAATCCAGCGGTCTTCGAGAGTCTCGGCCGTGAAGCGGGGCAGGCCTGCTCCCGACCCATCCCGTCCTGCGGACAAGGATGGGGCACCCACGGGCTTGGCGAACTCCGCCAGTGACCAGATATTCTTCTCCGCCGCTCGATCGACATTCATAAAGATGAAACGCGCCGCGTTCCAGATCTTGTTGGCAAACGCGCGATAGCTCTCCGTGCGGCTCTCACTGAATGCAATATCCGTGCCTGGGGCAGCCATCGAGGCCAGCGTGAACCGCACCGCATCGGTGCCGAACTTGTTCAGCACGTCAATGGGATCAACCACGTTCCCCTTGGTCTTCGACATCTTCTGCCGCTCGGCATCGCGCACCAGCGAGTGAATGTAAACCTCCTGGAAGGGAATGCTCTCCTTGAGTTCGTTCTGCTTTCCGCCGGGGATCTCGGTGGGACGGTTCGGGCCACTCATGAAGTAGCAGCCCATCATGATCATCCTCGCCACCCAGAAGAAGAGGATGTCGAAGGCCGTCAGCAGAAGCGTCGTCGGATAGAAGACTTCGAGATCGCGCGTCTTCTCCGGCCAGCCCAGCGTCGTAAATGGCAACATGCCCGACGAGAACCAGGTATCGAGCACATCGTTATCCTGTTCGAGCTTCGCGCTACCGCACTTGGAGCACTTCGTCGGCGTTTCCCGCGCGACTGTCACTTCCTTGCAATCCTGGCAATACCAAGCCGGAATACGGTGCCCCCACCACAGTTGCCGCGAGATGCACCAGTCGTAGATGTTGCGCATCCACTGCAGGAAGATGGTTGAATAATTTTCCGGTGTGAACCGGATGTGCCCCTGCTCGACCGCGGCTATCGCGGCTTCGGCCCAACTCATGCCGCCATGATTCGGCTTTCTATTAACGGCCACAAACCACTGCGTCGAGAGCCGCGGCTCGACGATCGTTTTGCAACGACTACATTTCCCCAGCGCCAGCGTGTGATCTTTAATGCCGACGAGAAAGCCCTGCTTCTCGAGATCGGCCACCACCTGTTCGCGGGCCTCGTAGCGATCGAGCCCCTGGTAGCCGCCAGCGTTCTCGTTCATCACCGCGTGCTCGTCCATCACGTCAATCTGCGGCAGGTTGTGGCGCAAACCGGCTTGGAAGTCGTTGGGATCGTGTGCCGGGGTCACCTTCACAGCTCCGGTGCCAAACTCAGGCTGCGCCAGTTCGTCGAGGATGATCGGAATCAAGCGGTCCATCAGCGGCAGGCGCACCGTCTTGCCGTGCAGGTGAGTATAGCGTTCGTCTTTCGGATTCACCGCGACGGCCGTATCGCCCAGCATCGTCTCCGGACGTGTGGTTGCGACAACGATGAACTCGTCGGTGCCTTCAACTGGATAGCGAATCTCCCAAAGCTTCCCCGAAGTCTCTTCGTGTACCACCTCGAGATCGGAGATCGCCGTCCCGCAGCGCGGACACCAGTTCACGATGTACTTGCCACGATAGATCAGCCCCTGCTCGTAGAGCCGCACGAATGCCTCGCGCACGCCTACCGAAAGGTGGTCGTCCATGGTGAAGTATTCGCGACCCCAATCCACCGAGTCGCCAATGCGCCGCATCTGCGTGGTGATCGCGCCACCGTACTCGTGCTTCCACTCCCAGACCCGCTCTACGAACTTTTCGCGGCCTACGTCGCGACGCTTCTTCCCTTCGCTCGCCAGTTGCCGTTCTACCATCATCTGCGTGGCGATACCCGCGTGATCGGTTCCAGGCAACCATAGCGTCCGCTCTCCGCGCATGCGCCGCCAGCGGGTGATGATGTCCATCTCCGTGTGATTGAGCATGTGCCCCATGTGCAGGCGCCCGGTTACATTTGGTGGGGGCAGCAGCAGGGTAAAGGTAGGCTTGTGGTCGTCAGCGGCGGGCGTTTCAACGTGGTACAGCTTCTCGTGGACCCAGTACTCGGCCCAGCGGAGTTCAATGGAAGAGGGATCGTATGCCTTGGATAACTCGTGCGCCATTCAGTCTCAATCAGCTCAAAGAAGGTAATCCTTGAGTGTACGAGTGCAGCATGGGAGGGTCAAACCGCCGCGGGGCAGTTTAGTTCGCGGCGCCGAACACCCAGGTCCATACATTCACGATCGGCAGCACAAAAAGTTCATACAGCAAGGTTCGGATTGGATGTTCCATTCTCTCTTCCGTCCATCTTTGCTAGGCTAGGCCTGTGAATAGGCCGCGTCGGTGATTTTTTGTTTGCGTTGCCGCAGGGTTTCCATCTGCTCTGTTTTTTGGATGTGTCGCGAAAACGCCTGCACGCTCACGTAGGGAATTCCCAGGAAGCGCTTCGCGTGGATCTCCGCAACCTGCAGGCAGTTGAACTCCGTTGGCTTCACTTTCCCCAAGATGCGCTGCATCGTTCGTCGCGCTGCTGCCGGGCCGCTTCCAAGCGTCCAGGCCCGTACGCTTCCCGCAACGAAGAAGAAGTTCCACCCCGCTTTGCGCAGGTTCAGATCAATGTCGCGAGCGTTCGAATTGCCAACCAGTTTCCAGTTCTTCCAATAGGGCTTCAAGCTGAGCGGGACGGAAACAGGAGTTTGTGTGCCGAGCAGGATCATTACACTCCCCTGCACGATCGGTCCCATCGCGGTTGGGAGTGTCATGATACGTCTCCCCCAGAGCGTCGGGGCGACGATGCCAATGCCGCCTGCGGACCCCACCGAAACAGCATTAGACCAAACAGGGATAGGGCGGCGGCTTCCAACCAAACCGGTACAACGCTGACCAATACAGCAGCGACGGCAAGGAATCCCACCGCAGCCCCCGGCATCGTCACTTCGCCAGGAAATTCAATTTTGCGTCGTAAAACCGACGGAATCGCTCGCTCCCAGATATCAATGACGGGAGTACGCGAGTGCGGACGAGGAAACATGTCAGACCTCGGAGTGCGTCACTAAGGAAGGAAAACTTCAGAGGGACTGACTTAGTTCAGAGAGTCTGAAAGAGGAATGAAAAGGTTCGCCCTATCCTTGAGGCTAGGCTTGCGACGGGCTCCTGTCAAACCAATGCCGCGCCCGCTAATCATGTAACACCACGCTGACCAGCGAACTATGCACGTGCATGCCGCCGCCGTTGTAGTCGATGAAGCCCAGGTCCCGAAAACGGTTCAGGAAGAAACTGACGCGCGAACGTGTGGTTCCGATCATCTCAGCCAACGTCTCCTGGCTCATTTTCGCGATCAGCGGAATCGGCTTCGACTCCTGCCCGAAGTTGGCCAGCAACAACAGCAACCGGGCCAGGCGCTTCTCGCTTGAATTGAAAAGGTGATCGACCAGGTCTGCTTCCATGCGGATATTACGTGCAAGCAGGTACGAGAGAAAGCTCTCGGCAAATTTCGGCTCCTGGCGCAGCAACTTCAGCATCACCAGTTTTTCCACCCGGATGGCAGTCGTTCGTAACACCGCGGCCGCCATGGACATGCGTAGGAGTTGACCCGCGAGACAACCCTCCCCAAAGAAACTACCCTCGGGAAGGATGGCGACAACCGCCTCTTTACCGCGCTTGGACACTACTGTGAGCTTGACTTTGCCGCTTTCCACATAAAACACCGCGTCCGCGGCATCCCCTTGCGCGAAAATGGATTCCGCAGCCTCGTATTCCTGGGTGGATTTCCCGCTGGTGATCTTATTCAGTAGGACTCGGGGATCGAATCCCGGAGTACGCTTTGCCATTACACCCACCGCTGGCGCCGCCAATAATTCTTCCAGAGCCGGCTCCGGCCGCGAAACGGCGCGCCGGGACGCTACTGGCTTCTTCACTCGTTTCCGCGCTGTGGCTAGAGCTTTGACGGGCATAGCAACCTCCAACCCCGGAGTAATTGTCGTGGTACGCCCTAGAGATTGTAGTTGGAGTATAGTCCTAATGTCGTAACTTGGCGCTTGCTAAAGCAAGCCGAATGCGTAAACTGCCGCGCTCCGCAGGATAATGATTTATTAACACTAAGGAGCCCCTGATTCTCAGGCTGCCAACGGCGTAACGGGAGTGACGCCACCAGGCGCGAGTGCTACCGCCATCCAGGCCGTCGCTTCCTCCCGCTCCTCTCGCGTAGGAGTGAATATCTGCAGAACTCCAGTCATTCCCGCGAGTGATGAGAAATTGGCTTGGTGTTCAAGCACGAACTCCAGGACGCGAACCGTGCCCGCCGCCAGGAGATAATCTTTGCCCATCCGCAGGCCGGCCGCGTTTCCCCACAGCGATTTCTCCCAAAATTCAGCCACCAAGTCCCAATGGCCGAGTTCCGTGGACTTCCACACCTTGAGATATTGGAGCTCGCTATCGACTGCATTCTGGTATTCGATTTGGATCGATCCCGAAGCGGTCTGAGGCATAAGTTCATCCCAACTGTGCACCACCGCATACCGCAGAGCGCTGTCGAGCGTGAGTGGTTTCATCGGTTGCAGGTCTCCGCTGGTCGTCATAGTTGCCTCGTCCTATGGCGAGCGTAGTTGATGCTGGCAGGAAGTGCTGATCAATAGCGCTCACTCCCTGGGAAAATCAGACGATTCCCAAGACGAGGCGATGAGTGGGTTATGCAGAGACAAAGCGTCAGGCAGGCAGCATTCCATTTTGAGGAACTCGCGTCTGATCAAAATTGACCGACTACCAAGAAGGACCTTTAGGCAGTCCCACCTTGCAACAGCACCCTCCGCATCGCTACAAATCCCGCGAGTATCAGTAACGTTGCGATCATCATCCAGTTATCCAGGTCCCAAAATACAAGGAACATCAAGCTTCCAGTGACAATGCACACAATCGACCACGTACGAACCTGCGGCACATGAATCAGGGTGAGTGCCTGCGCCGCCAGGCCGAGCATCGTCAACTTCGCCAGCATGGTCGTCAGCAGGAACGCGCCTTGAGGCGTAGTCAACGCAATGAAGGTAGCCGTGGCTCCCGCCTGTTGTGAAGGATCCACCAGGCCGATGCCGCGAAAGAACGCCGTCCACATCCCAAACACTCCGCCCATGTAGATCGTGCCCGTGATCGTAATCATCATCGCGATCGCGCTCGCCAGTGGACGCTTGCGTCTCCCCAGCAGGTACAGGGCGAATGCGCACAGCGGAATGACCGGCAGCGCGAGATATCCGATCATGTGCGGATCGTGGATCATCGGCCAGCGGTTGTGCGCCGCAATCAGCATGGCGACCTGCCGCTCATAGTGATCGGGAGTGGGCGCTACGTAGTGACTTCGAAAATGCAGCAGGTCCGCCGGATGCTGGAAATGCATCAGGAAAACGAGAAGGAACAGGCAAGGGAACGCCAGCAGGGCGCCGGCTAGAATTCTTCGTATCGGATCATTGGTTGTCGCTGTCATGCCCGCGATGCTATAAACCCGCGTATCGCGCGGCAACAGAAATGGGCGTCGCAATGGCAGTTACTAAACAAAAATCTGCAAGTGTCTCGCATCGCCGTTCAACCGACGCGCGGAAAGACGAACGCATCGTCCGCACACGGATACGGATCGATGCTGCCTTCGTGGAACTCCTGCATCGTCGCGCCTATGGAAACATCCGCGTTAACGATGTGACGAAGAAAGCTGGCGTCGGCCGCGCAACGTTTTACGCTCACTATCCCACTAAGGACGCTTTGTTACGGTCGCAATTCGATCGCATTGTCGCGCCCTTACTCCTTATCTCTCCCAGTGATCCCTGTTTCGTGGACGTTTCCGCCCTTCTCGAACATATTCGCACCGCTCCGCAGATCTACAAGGCGCTGACAGGAGCCGATGCCGGTAGCGCCCCACGCGTTCTGCGCGATTGTTATGAAGCCCGCGTGCGTAGTCTGCTCCAGGCGAAGACCAAAGTCCGCGATTCGCCCGAGATTCGCTTCGGTTTGAACCTGGGCATAGTGGCACGATTCGTCTCCGCCACCTTGATTACCGTCATCGAATGCTGGTTACAGGATGGCGCAAAGGAAACTCCCGAGCGCGTACAAATTCTGTTCAATCAACTCGTAGGCCCGGGGATAGGTTCACTGCGGGAAGTCGGATAGCTGCGCTCTTCTGTTGTGTCCTGCGTCACAGCATTTTTGCGGAAGATTTGAGACCATTCTCGTGACAAGAGTGGCGTCCCCAGCACGATCCGGGCACCGGAATCGAGGTTTGTATGCCTCTCAAGCCGGCTCTTCATATCCACCCCAAATCCATCCTCTTTGCCGCCGACCTTTCACACGAATCCGAAAATGCTTTGCGGCACGCCGTGGCCGTGGCTCGGCACTACGGCGCAACCCTGCACCTCGCGCATGTTGTAAATTCCATGGGATTCGTGCTCGCAGGCCCCGAGGCGTTCGGCCTCGCTAACGAAGCCGCCATGCGCGATCTCGGTGCCCTTGAAAAGAGGCTTTGTGCCAATGGAGCATTGGGCGGCATTAAGCACGATGCCGTGGTCCGGCGTGGTGACGTTTGGCCACAGATCGAAGCCCTCATCGACGAGGACGAAGTCGATATGGTCGTCATTGGAACGCATGGCCGAAGAGGTATCGGCCGCCTCGTCCTTGGTTCCGTCGCCGAGGAAATCTTCCGCTGCGCCGAGTGCCCGGTCGTCACCGTAGGACCCGCATTCGACCCGCAAGGTGGCCTCGGCACCGTCCGTCAGGCGCGACCAGTTCTCTTCGCCACTAATTTCAAACCTGCTTCACTGTCTGCGCTTCCTTACGCCGCGACCTTCGCGCGAGAGCGCCAAGTGAAACTGGTGATGCTGCACGTGATTCCCTTGCTCCCTATCCCCCCTCATGGGCATTGGGATCGGGCCGATGACCTTATGGAACGCCGACGCGTCGCCGAGGAAAACGCGGTCGCCCATTTGCACACACTCCTCCGTGAGTATCCTCATGCTGAAGTGGAATGCGTCGCAAAGTGTGGAGAAACTGTGGATGAAATTCTGAAGCTCGCAAATAACTTACAAGTGGATGTCATCGCGATGGGTCTGCATCGTACCGATCACGTTCAAGCCGCCAGCCACTTGCGCACCACGATCGCATATGAGGTCGTTTGCCGGGCACATTGCGCGGTCTTCACGGCACGCGATTAACCGGCGCAGCAAAGCAAAAGCCCTCCGCTTTCGGAGGGCTTTACTGAATGCCTGGAACACGAATTACTCGTCTGCGCCGCCTTGGAGTTCTTTCAGGATCTCCGCAACAATCCGCGGCTTTAGGCGATCGAGTGCACGCTCGATTGCTGCCGACAACTTCTCTGCGCTGATGGCTTTCTCTGCCGGATCATCGATGGCAGCCCCGCCAAATCCTGGTTTCGGTATGTAAGCATCGCCCAACGCGAAGCGGCGTACTTCTTCCGAAATCGACTGCGTTTCCTCGGCGCGAGCGAGATCTTCCTGCGGAAGCGCTCCTCCAAAGGCTGCAGCCATTGCCGCAGCTAGGTCCTGAGTAGGCGATGCCCCAGATCCGGGTGGCAAACCACCCATCTCTGGCCCCGCCGACTGGGACGTGATCTTGTCATCCCGCACCGGTTCCTCCGCAAGTGCCGTTGCCACATCCGACCCGTATCCCGATCCCTGCATCCCCGCCGACGCCAACTCATTTCCGCCGGAGATTCTCGAATCGACTTGCTTGGGTGCGTAGGCAACACGCATTTCCTGCTCCAGCGACATCATGGCCTCTACATCTGACAACGCTACTTCTTCCGCCATCCACACTCGGCTCGCCGCGGCAAGCGCGGAAGCCAGGTTTTCTTCCGTCGGCGCATCATCTACTTCCCCGAACTCTTTCGTAGTTGTTTCGGGGATGACCGCGGTGGTCGTTTGACCGAGCAGATTAAGAACAGCTGCAATCTCCTGGGTAACATCTCCCTTAGCAACGGGCGCAACTTCCGGCTCATCCACCAGCGCGGGCTTTGGCTCATCGACCACCGCAGCATTTGGCGCCTCTTCTACGGGTCTGGACGCTTGCACTTCGGACGTTGGCGCCTCTTCCGCGGGCGCAGGCGGTTCCGCAATTCGAGCCGGCGGTACCGGACGCATTTCCTTGCTCTTCTTTAATTTCTTCCAGAACGATGCAGGCTTGGACTCCACCACGGTTTCCGGAGCGGGTGCCGCAGCCTCTACAACCGGCGTTGGCTCAACGTCGTTGACTTCCGGAATAGGCGGCATTTCTACTATGGGTGCCGCAGGTTCTTCGTTCGCGATTTCCAAGCGGCCGCCTTCGAGCGGCTGCACGGCATCGATCAATCCTTCCATCGGCGCAAGATTCGGATCGGTGGTAGTCGTCACACCCTCCGACTCAGTGCTGCGCGAGGTCGGCTCCAGTCCCGTTTCGGTCGCATTCGCAACTGGCAGGTCTTGTGGCACTTCAAATTGCGGATCCGGTGTCCCTTCGATCGCGACCGCTGGCGCTACTTCCAGCGCCGGATCAATCGTAGGAATGTCATAGCCGATGGACTCGGGCGTCGACCACTTGCTGAAAGCGGGACTATCCTGCGAAGCGGTCGCATCCACTACTGCAGGTACAGTCGACTCTAGCGGAATCTCAACGTGCTCGACGCTTTCGATATGCTCTTCCGCGTGCACTCCGAACGGCGTTTCGATGGGCAGCGTTTCAACCGGCGCACCCGCATGCAATCCATTTCCGTTGTGGCTATTGGCAAGAACGTAGTCTGTGAAACCTGGCAATACGGCGGAAGCATTGGGCAAAGCCGCTTCCTCGATGGCCGCTTGCGGTCTCTCCAATCGCGAAACTTCAGGTAGCTCGGAGACGGCAACGCCCGCCGGATCAAGATCGACCATCGCAGCCGTTTCATCACGCTCCACGATCTCTGCTGGAGCGGCCGTATCCGCCACGGTGGCGACGGCAAAAGTTGGCATGCTGTCCGCGGTCGAAGCTGTCTGAGTGGTCGCGACCGCTCCAGCGGTGCCGCCCTTCCAGTTCGTCATCCCCGGCTCCATGTACTCCTGGATCTGCTCCCGCGTGAGCTTTACCGTGCGTTCATAGGTCGCGGGTGTCGAGGATGGAGGTGGTGCCGGCTGAATCGGAACGTGTGCGCGATTTTGTCCCGCCGCAAGCCGCTGTGAAAAACGATGGACAGCTCGCAAAAGTTCGCTCGCCTCGAATGGCTTTACGATTACGCCATCCGCACGCACCCTCGCACCCTCTTCTGGTTTGTAGGGTTCATGCTTTCCGACGGTCAGGAGAACCGGGATGCGGGAGGTGGCTGCCGCCCCTTTGATCTTTTCGCAAACTTCCAGCCCTGTGTATCCCGGCATGTAAATGTCCAGGATGCAAAGGTTCGGACTGGTCTCGGCCAACTTCTTGATGGCAGCCGCGCCATTGCTTACCGCGACAACTTCATAGCCGGCGTCCGTCAATATTTTCTTGCCCATGTTTTGGGCAGCCATACTGTCGTCAGCCAGCAGAATCTTCAGCGCCACGGATAAATCCTTCGCACAGACAGGCAGGAGAACTTGGCTCAAATTACTGTTTCCGGGTGGGATAGTCAATCCGGAATGTCTGCTGCACTAGTCACGATGGTGTATATACCTCCACTCGCGCAAATGAAAAACCGGCAGCTGACCTGCCGGTTCCGCCCGTTACTCAAGTGTTCACCCTAGAACGGGTTCAACTTTGCCAGACCCTTCTTCTTTTTCTTCTTGCTCGTCGAATCCGTTGAGCTAGCTTGCGAGGAATCCGTGCTCGAAGTGGTCTGAGCCGCCGGCGTAGCTTGCGTCGTTGTGCTTGACGAAGCCGCCGGATCTGTAGCCGCGTCATTCACTCGTGCCGGGGCTGCTGCCGGGACAGTGTTTGTAGTCGTTGAGGACTCCGTCGCCGCATCGTTCACTGGCGCCGGCGCTGCCGCTGGGGCGGTGCTCGTCGTGGCTGCCGTCGTGCTGGAAGTACCTCCGTTTGTCGTCGGAGAAGTCGGGGTCGGCGTCCCGGTTTCTACCGGAGCCGCGGTTTCAGCTCCGCTAGCCCCATTGTCCGAACGCGGTACCGCGTCGTTCGCCGGTGCCGGACCCGTCCCAGTCGTCTCAATCCCCAGGCTCCCGGATCCACCTTTCGTTACCGTCGATGGTCCTGTGAGGCTAGCGTTTGCATTTCTCACCAACTCCACCGCGCTGGTCTGCGGCGGATCGACAACCGTCGGCTCACCGACCTTGGCCGCCGAGGAAACATCCGGACGGTGGTGCATGAAGCCCATCGCGTAGTCTTTCTTCGACTGTTTCCCACGGCTCTGCTGCTCCGCTTTGTTTTGCGCCACCGCTTCCGGTGTCGGTGTAGGAACCGGCACGTGCAAATCAGCCAGCCGCTTCTTGGCCGCGTCCGCACGGGGCATCGCCGGGTAACGAGTCACAATCTTCGAATACGACGAAGCGGCATCCTGCTCGTACTTCTTGATCAGCGTGGCCTTCTTGGTTTCCGGCAGCTTCGACGATGGAATCTTCCGAATCAGGTCCGCTTCCGCCTGGTACGACTGGCCCAGTATGTAGAGCGTTTCGTCGGCCTCGCTGTAGAGCGGGTAAGCATCAGACATCGACTTCAAGCGCGCAATCGCCGCCGGGTAGTCCTGCTTCATGAAATAAAACCGCCCGATCCCGTACTCGCGCTCCGCCAGTACTTCTTGCACTTCGATCAGCCGCTTCTTCGCTTGCGGCAACAGCTTGCTGTCGGGATACTGCAACATCATCTGCCGGTACTCTTCCTCCGCGCGCTTGGCGTGCGTGTAATCGCGATCCGGCTTTTCCATCTCGTTGTAATGGATATTCGCGATCTTCATCTGTGCTTCGGAAGCTTCCGGCATGTTGGGGAAGAACGTCTGGAAATCCTTGTATTCGTTCTCCGCCTGCGACATTGCCGCGGTTCCGCCTTCTGCATACCACGAGTCGCCGATCGCCAGTTTGGCGCGCGCAATGTACTCGGAATCCGGATAAGTGTTGATCAACGTCTGCAGGGTCACGCGTGCGACGTCGAACTTGCTGTGCTTCATCGCGTCCATGGCACGGTCGAACAGCACCTTGTCCGGCTGCTTGGAATCCACGTTGGCGATCGGGTTGCTGACTTTCTTGTTGGTGCAACCGCTGGCTGCCAGTAATGCCGCCCCGATCGAAACTGCTATGAGTGCACGACGAAACATCCCTACCACCTTTAACCTGAGGAAACTTTGTAAGTGTGCGGTTCGCTAAACCCGCACGAGGGTCGCACTTTGGGCCGCTTTTAACAACCCTTGAACATTGCTTGCCGGATCGCCCTTCCCAAATACCGCATTGCCCGCTACCACGATCTCGACTCCTGCCCGGACCGCCTCGCCAATCGTATCCAGCGTCATGCCGCCATCGATCTCGATCCGGAAGTTCGTTCCATTCGCGTTTCGCAGCCCCACCAGCGTGCGAACTTTCTCCAGGGTCGAAGGAATGAACTTCTGACCACCAAAGCCCGGATTCACCGACATCACCAGGACATAATCCACAACGTCGAGCACTTCACTGAGGGTCTCGACCGGCGTCGCCGGATTAATCACCACCCCTGCCAAACAGCCATGGCTCTTGATCAGGTGGAGCGTCCGGTTCAAGTGAACGCAGGTCTCCTGGTGCACCGAAATCCAGTTCGCTCCCGCTTCCGCAAATGCCGGAATGTACGCGTCGGGATTCTCGATCATCAGGTGGCAATCGATCGGAACCTTCACCGCCTTGCGCAGCGACTGCAGTACCGGCGGCCCGATGGTGATATTCGGCACGAAATGCCCGTCCATCACGTCGAAGTGCACGACGGTCGCCCCGCCCTGCACCGCCGCCCCGACCTGCTCGGCCAGGCGTGCGAAATCCGCCGAAAGAATGGAAGGCGCCAGTTCGATCAAAAGGGCTTCTCTCGTTGCAAACGACTGTGGAAATTCTAGCACGCGCCGCTTGCCCTCACTGCCGTCCTAAGTCCTTGAATTCCTGCAAAATCTGCTACTTGGAAGGCTCCCACAATCCCACTCTATTGCCGCCATTGTCCTGGATCCAGGCAAATTTGCCCTCACCGATATCCACCGGAGGGACGGTCACCTTTCCGCCCAGCCCAGTGGCCCTCTCGCAGTACGCCGCGATGTCCTCTACTTCGACGTAGAACAGGGTGTATTGGTGAGGCTCATGCCCAAGCGCCATAATGTGCCCTCCTATCCCATGCGGGGCACCCTTCGGCAAGCCGACATAGTTCGGCTTATCCTCGTTCATCTCCCAGTCAAAAAGGCTCTTGTAAAAATCGCGGGTAGCCGCCACATCACGGCAGCCAATCTCGAAATACATCACAGGATGCGGCATAAGTTGCTCCTCGGCCAAATTTTCCGCCCATACTGTACCCCGTCCGTAGCACTTCTTACGAAACCTATTTCACATTGCGAAATCTATTTCACAGGCGCTAATTCTTTGCGGTGACAGATTCAGAAAAACTGCATCTAAGTCAGCATGTCAGGAAAACGGCTATTGGCGAGAACCGGCTTGGCAGCGATCCTGGGGGTGCTTATCTTCCTGGCGATCAGCACCGTCGAGTCGCACGCCACTCCGATTAAACCTGACGTGCAGAAGCTGATCCGGCAATCGCAGCAAACCAGCAAGCCCTTCATTCCCGCACGCGCGGGTTGGAGCGAGCCGGCTACCTCGACCACCGTGGTTCGCAATCCGGTGCTTGAGAGCATTGCCGACGATCATCTCCGGCAGGAGTTCCGCGAGACCCTGAGTACCGTTGCCATCCCCGATCCCTGGATCGTGTTGGCGCTCGCCACTCTCATCGTCCTTATGCGTAAGCTTCGGTCGATAGAAGCCAAGCGGAACCGCGCTCTGCAGCCGGTGTTTGTTGCCGAGCCCGCGAATGCGCAATCGCGCCTCGCAGCTTAGAGTTCTTTTCAAGATCGTAGTTTTCCCCGAACTACCCCGACGTTACCGCGTGCAGTCCAGACGCGGATGGAGAGGCCCCTTGCACGATCAGGAGCCTTTTTCCTTTGGTAGACACATTCCTAGCGAGTACATTGCGCTTAACTATGCCCACGCCCGATCCGAATTACTCCTACAACGACATTGCGAAGATGATCGACCACTCCCTGCTCAACCCCGCGCTCACCGTGCCTGAGTTGGAAGCCGGCTGTATGCTTGCCCGTACCTACAACTCCGCCAGCGTGTGCATCCTTCCGTACTATGTCGCCCACTGCGCTGAGCTACTGGCCGGAAGCACCGTTGTCGTGAGCACCACCCTCGGATTCCCCCACGGCGGCCACAAAACCTCGGTAAAGCTCTTCGAAGCCGAGCAGGCGATCCACGATGGCGCTCGCGAACTCGATTCCGTCATCAACATCAGCAAGGCCCGCAGTGGCGACTGGCGCTACGTGCGGTCGGAGATCGAGGCCCTCACCACCTTCATTCACGGCGCTGGGGCGAAGATTAAAGTGATTTTCGAAAACGCCTATCACGACAACGCCGCGAAGATCCGCCTCTGCGAGATTTGCGGCGAGATCGGCGTTGACTGGGTGAAGACCTCCACCGGCTATGCCGCCACCGGCGCCACTTTGGAAGACTTGCGACTCATGCGCAAACATTCCCCTGAAGCCGTGCAAGTCAAAGCCGCCGGCGGCATTCGGACGCTCGACGCATTGCTGGAAGTTCGCGCCATCGGCGTAACCCGCGTGGGCGCAACACGAACCGCGGAAATGCTGGATGATTGTCGCGCTCGCTTGGGACTGCCCGCACTCGCGGCCCTCTAATCGTTCCGATCAGTGAATACGGCTGACAAGGCTGTCCATCATTTTCGGCACCTGCGCATTCCATTGCGTCCAATCGTGTCCGCCAGATACCGGATGAAACTCGAACGAAAAGCTCTTCCGTTTAAGCGTCGCGGCAAACCTCTCATTCGTGGGCAGCAAGCCCTCCTTGTCGCCACAGCTCAGAAAGAGGTAAGGCACTTTTGCCGCGTCCACTGACTTCACAAGCACAAACGGATCTTCCGCCGCCTGCGTCTCGCCCTTCCAAGGTCCAAAAATCGTTCGGTAATCGCGCCACTGACCCCAACGTTTGATCGAAAACGGCTGGCTTGGCACATCAAGCGCCGGACTGAGTCCCGCCGCAGCGGCATACAGTTCGGAATGACGCAGCGCCAACACCACCGCTCCGAATCCGCCCATCGAAACACCAGCGATGGCGCGATGTTCGCGCCCCTTTGCAGCCGGAAAACGCGATTCCACGTCGGCAATAAGGTCGCGCACGATGTAGTCCTCGTACCGGTCGCGAGGTCTTCCCGCTGCGTTCATGTAGTAAGAGTAATTGCCTTCCGGCATCACCAGAACGAGCCCGCGCTCTGCGTATCCCGCGACATCCGAGTAGTTCGACCAGTCACGAAGATTGCCTCCGCCGCCATGAAGCAGGTACACCACCGGCAACTTCTGTCCACTCGCAATTCTCTTTGGAAGCACCACGCGGTAAGGCATATCGCGATCTAGTGCGACGCTATGAAAGGTCACGTCCCTCATGACAACGCCTTGGCTAAGGCGAGGACGGTCCGGCGGGGGAGCAGATGCGCGCTTGCAAGACGCAACTATTAGGAAGCCAAAAATCAAACCAGAGAGAAGGACCCGTCGCATGGCCTAAATGCCCGACTTTCCTTGATTTCCAACCGAACCCGGCACGCGCACAAACGCTCGCGTTATTGTCCCCCGACCGATCTCGCGATCACCGCTTGTCGCCGTCACTCGCAGCACGTAGAACCTCCCGTTATGCGATTCCAGTTCGGCTGTTGCGTGCACATCGGCGCCAAGCCCACAGGACGCGCGATGCTCGATGTTGATCGCTGTCCCCACGGTGATCTCGCCGTCTTCACAAAACGGCTGCAGCGCGTGGAATCCGGCCGTTTCCATCAGGCGAATCATGTCCGGCGTCGAATAGATCGGCGGCAAGCACTTGTCATGCGAAGTAAGCGTGTGCCGAAGTTCCACCTTCTCCTGCGCCTCGCCCCGCGCACCGATCGTAACTGGCTTGGGCATGCAGCGATCATAAAACAGAAAAGGGAGGCTCTTTGCCTCCCTTCACATTCGAATGCCTCAGGCTTAGTTCACAGTGGCCATTCGCCGCGCTTCCATCCCATCCAAAACCTGCCATAGGATTTTGGCAGCCTCATCCGCAGCAGCCAACGCAACTTCCTTCTGTTCCGGATGTTGCTCAAGTTCGGCCGCCAGCAATTCACCCCAAACCCGCGAGTGCTCCACGTCGGCATACTTGTGCAGATCGAAGTATCCGCACGTCTTGCGGTCCGCGCCATAAAGCTCTTTCAAGCCCTTCGACTTCGTCTCCGATACCCGCGGCACCTGCGACTCGTACGCATAGAAAGCCGCAAGCGCTTCCGCGCGGCTGCCGTTCGTTGCGATGTTGCGGAACCACGCCACCGCATCGCTCACCGCGTCGATAGGCTGCGCAGTGCGCACCGCCTTGCGATCCGCGCCCATGCCTTCGGCAAAGTCCAGCCACAGGTCGCTGTGAGCTTGGCCTTCGATCTCTTCATCTGCCAGGTTACGCAGCACCGCGCGGCGCATCTCCCCGTCTTCGAGACGCGTGTGAAACGCGCTCAAATAAGCAGGAAAAGCCGCTACATGGTGGTAATAATCGCCGGCATACGCGCTCAGATCCGCGCACGTAAGAGTGCCCGCACTCCAAGCCTGGTAGTAAGGATGGCAAAGCAAATCGTGTTTCGCGATCTGCTCATCGAGCTCACACAAAAGTTTCTGGGTTTCCATAACGCTCACCTCCAAAGATGCATTTGGGAACCCGGAAACTATATCGCGGATTTGTCCTCTACGTCACATGCCAATGTGACTGAATCATAATGGCGTTGTGATGCGTGCGATCAGCATTTATCATCCCGGCGGTGAAACGATCTACTCTGGCTGTTCTGATTTTTGGCACGTCGCTCGCGATCGGTCATGCCGCCAAAGGTCCCGCACAAGCAGGCTCACCGCAAAATCCTGTCCAGTCCGGCAAAACGACGGCTCCCGTTCTCACGAAGACCACCGAACCCCAATACACCGAAGAGGCGAAGAAGAATCGGGTGCAGGGCGTCGTCGTCGTAAGTACAGTGGTGGGTATCGATGGTCTGGTACACGAATCTAAAATAGTTCGTGGATTAGGTCATGGCCTCGACGAGATGGCTATTAAAGCGATCCAGGATTGGCGGTTTCGGCCGGCCACTCGGAATGGTCAGCCCGTCGCTACTACCGTAACCGTTGAAGTCAGTTTCCGACTCAGCGGGATGGATATTCCGCCCTCACACCTTGGCGAAGAAAAAATTTATTCGGTCGGTAAAGGAATTCGGCCGCCGAAGCCGCTTCAAGACCCCGGGCCCGACCTCTCCCACTTGCCCAAAGAAAGATTAAGGGGCAGGTGATTCTTCAGGTCGTCATCGGCACGGACGGAAAGGTACATGACATTTTCGTTCAACAAGGTCTTGGCCGGGAGATCAATCAGCGGGTCATCGATGCGGTAGCCGATTGGCAGTTCGAGCCCGCTATCCGGGAAAAAACCGGGGAAGCCTTAGCAGTGCGGGTTCCGGTGGAAGTCAGTCTACGGAACGAGTAGGAACGGCTGCATCAATTCCATCCGTTGCATTGACGCAAGTTGTAGGATCAACCGCATGCACCGGTATTTTTTGACCTTCCTTTTAGTCATTCTATTGTTTATAAAACCGGGCTCTGGGCAAGGCAGCTCTCCGGAAGCTCCCTATCAAGTCCCAGGTCCGCCAGGGGAGCAGGTGCGTATCAACGCGACTCCCGTGTTCCTCGAGGGGAAGATCGTGTACCACCTCGGCAACGGTATCACCGAACCCAAGCCGCTCGACACGCCCCCTCCGAATGATTATCCGAACTCGGCTCGACGCAGTCGCACCGAGGGTGTCGTAATTTTATGGGTGATTGTCGATACCGCGGGACATCCACGAGATATTAAGGTAGTAAAGAGGTTAGGTCGCGGTCTCGACGAAGCGTCGATTAAGACTGTCAAACGCTGGCGCTTTTTAGCCGCCAGGAAAGATGGCCAGCCGGTCGCCGTGATGGTTGCCGTTCAAGTGAGTTGGAATCTCATGGATGCCGCGTCGTCTCCCCTGTTTCCCGATAGAATGGAACTGTGGGGTTCACCGAACAATACGATGTAGTCGTCGTCGGCGCTGGTCATGCCGGATGCGAAGCCGCGATGGCTGCCGCCCGCATGGGACTGCGCACCGCCCTTTTCACCCTGAACGTCGATCTCATTGCCCAGATGTCGTGCAATCCCGCCGTCGGTGGCATTGCCAAGGGCCACCTCGTCCGCGAGGTCGACGCCCTTGGCGGCATCATGGGCGAAGTCACCGACGCCGTCGGCATCCAGTTCCGCCTTCTCAATACCTCTCGCGGCCCGGCCGTCTGGTCGCCTCGCGCTCAGTGCGACAAACAGCAGTACCGCCTCAAAATGCGCGAAGTGCTTGAGAGCGAACCGAATCTCCACATCAAGCAGGCCGAGGTCGCAGAACTCATCGTCGAAGACATCACCGATCCGGAACATCCCGAGCGCATCAAAATGGCGCGCGGCATCAAGCTGCGCGATGGTCGAACCGTCGGCGCAAACGCAGTCGTCATCACTACCGGAACCTTTCTGAACGGTCTGATTCACTGCGGGGAAGAACAATATCCTGCCGGACGCAGCGGCGAACCCGCGTCGATTCTTCTCGGAGAATCGCTCAAGCACATGGGCCTGCGCGGCTGCCGCCTCAAGACCGGTACGCCTCCGCGTCTCGATGGCCGCTCCATCGACTGGTCGCGCTTCACCGAACAGCCCGGCGACGTCGAACCCACGCCTTTCAGCTTCCGCACTAAAAAGATCGTGCAGAAGCAGGTGCCTTGTTACATCGCGCATACCACTCCCGAAACTCACCAGGTCATTCGCGAAAACGTCCACCGCTCGCCTATGTACAGCGGACAGATCCAGTCCACCGGCCCGCGTTATTGCCCGTCGATTGAAGACAAGATCGTGAAGTTTCCCGACAAGGAGACCCACCAGCTCTTCCTCGAACCCGAGGGATTGAACACGCACGAGATCTACGTGAACGGCATGAGCACGTCGCTGCCCATCGATGTGCAACTGCGGATGATTCACTCCATTGCCGGCCTTGAAACCGCCGAAATGCTGCGCCCCGGCTACGCCATCGAGTACGATTCCATCGATCCAACCGAACTCCAGCGTACCTTGGAAACAAAAAAGATCGGCGCTCTCTATCTCGCCGGTCAGATAAACGGTACCAGCGGCTACGAAGAAGCCGCATGCCAGGGCATCATGGCAGGCATCAACGCCGCGCTCGCCGTGAAGCACGAAGCTCCACTGGTTCTTGATCGCACCGAGGCATATACCGCCATCCTCATCGACGACCTCATCAGCAAGGGAACGAACGAGCCTTATCGCATGTTCACCTCGCGTGCCGAGTTTCGCCTGCATCTGCGTATCGACAACGCCGACCGCCGTCTCACCCCGCACGGCCGCCGCGTCGGACTGATTAAAGATGCTGCCTGGCACGAGCACCTCGCCAAGCAACAGCGCATGGAGACGCTTCGTGCTGTTCTCGAAAAAGCTCGAGTACGCACAACGGATCTGCCCGTGGAACTCGCAGTAAAGTTCGGCAATATTGATGGTTCGACAATTGCACAACTGTTAAAGCGTCCCGAGAGCGATATCACAGCGTATGCGGGGATCATCCGCAAAGTGCATCCATCGTTCTTCGAACGCAGCTCCGCTCGCGAATTTGCCTCCGACGTCCGCAACGAATTGAAGTCGGTCGAGACCGAGATCAAATACGCTGGCTACCTCGATCAGCAGACCAAATCGATCTACCGACTGAAGCGCGCCGAGCAGCGCATCATCCCCGAGTGGTTCGACTACAGCACCGTCAGCGGCCTCTCCCGGGAGATGCGCGAGAAGATGCAACACGTCCGTCCGCAAACCATCGGCCAGGCCAGCCGTATTCCCGGCGTCACGCCTGCTGCGGTTTCTCTCGTGAATGTCTACATTGAAATTCAGGGCCGCAAACTGCAACAGAATCCCGCCAGCTAAATCCGCTTTGAGCGTAAGCTAATCGCCGGCAGCTCTTCTTGCGATTTATTGGAGGGATTCATGTCCATTGCACAGTCAATGTTCGGCGAACTCGAGCAGGAAATGGCCAACACGCGAAAAGTGCTCGAACGTGTTCCCATGGAAAAAGCCGACTGGAAGCCGCACCATAAATCTGGGACGCTCGCGTGGCTGGCCGGTCACTGCGCCATCATGCCCGGATGGGGCGCCGTCACCCTCAACCAGAAAGATCTGGATATTCAAGGCGTCGATAGTGCGGTCCCCAAGTTCACCACCCGCGAACAACTGCTCACTCACTTCGACAGCGAACTCGCCAAGTATCGCGCGGCAATTAAGACTGCGACCGACGAGCAGATGCTGGAGAGCTGGACCCTACACGCCGGCGATCATGCGATCTTCACCATGCCTCGCGTCGCCGTGCTGCGCAGCATGGTCATGAACCACATGATCCACCATCGCGCGGAACTGGTCGTATATCTTCGGCTGCTCGACGTTCCGATCCCTGGCCTCTATGGTCCATCCGCCGATGAAAAATAATCGCGCGCAATAACAAAGGCCGGCATAACAGGCTGTTACGAAACTCTAGATTTTTCACAAGAGGTAGTGCGAAGATGCCCTCGCGAGAGCGAGGGCATTTTGCATGGGATTTATCCAGGGAGAAGCACGCGGGCAGCACGCGCTGTTTCCGACAACGCTCGATGATCTGATACCCGAGGACCACGTGTGCCGGGTGATCGAGGCATTCGTGGGCCAGCTGGACGTAGCGGGACTGGGTTTT
>PLWX01000013.1 GCA_003151155.1 Acidobacteriaceae bacterium | reverse complement strand
CGAGCACCGCGGGATACAGCAGTGTTTTCGAATGGTGTTGCCGGAGGACGCCTGCCAACCCTCTCCCAGTCACCATGCCGATCTTCGCGCAGATGAATTGCACGGCAACCATCAAGGGGAAGGTAAACAGTGCCATCCATAGAGTGCGGTAGCCGAGTGCTGCCCCCGCCATCGCGTATGTGCCAATGCCGGATGGATCATCATCCGATGCCCCGGTAATGAAGCCCGGGCCGAGGATCAGAAGAAAGCGTTTAATGCCACTTGCTTCTCCAATCGCCGCCTCAAGTGAACCCGTCCCACCTGCTGGTGCGCTGTGTGGGATGGTGGGAGCAGCAGCCTCGCCTAAGGGCAGTGCGCGATCTTCTGTGGCCACGTGAGTACCCTCATTCAATTGCGTGTCGCACCACTAATGATGCAGTTTTGCTCTAAAGGTTGTGCGTCGTGCGTCTTCGGAGGAACGCCGCAAAAAGAAAACCCCGCTGGAATGCGGGGTTAGTCGTCTGGGTGAGGTTCCGTGCCTACGCCGCCTTCTCCGCTTGGACGTTGATCTTTCCAGCCAATCCGGTGAGCTTCTGATCGGTATCTTTTTCCTCCTTCAGAGTTTCATCGAGAAGCTTTGCAGCCTTCGACATGCCGAGCAGTTCTGCGTAAGTCTTGACGGTGCCGTAAGCGGCGATTTCGTAATGTTCGACGCGCTGGGCCGCAGAAATCAGACCCGCATCCATCACTTCAGGCTCCGCATCTTCGCCCATCAGTTCTTTCCCTTCTTCCAGTAGACCCTCCATGCCGTGGCACTTCTTGCCTTTAGGGCTTTCTCCAAGCTCTTTGAAGATTTGCTCAAGCCGTTCGATCTGCCCCTTGGTCTGCTCCAGATGCAGTTCAAAGCCCTTTTTCAAATCCGGTGATTTTGCGGTTTTCACCATCTTGGGCAAAGCTTTGGTGATTTGGTTTTCCGCTGAATATATGTCTTTCAACTCATCAACGAATAGGTCTTTCAAGTCTTCCATTTTCATTTGCGTTCCTCCGTAGAACTCGATTTCCGCATGTTAGAGACCGCAACCCTCAGGTTCGTTGCCGAGCATGTGATGAAAAGTTGAAAGCCGGACGGAGTTTCAGGCCGCGCCCGGCCGCACGAGCTTCACGACGTCGCCAGCTTGCGGTTTGCCGTCAGAGCCCTCAACAATCTCAAATTCAACCTCATCGCCATCGGCAAGCTTCTTGTAGCCCTCTGCAATGATCGCGCTGTAATGCACGAAGACATCGTCACCGTCTGCCCGACTAATGAAGCCGTACCCTTTGGTTCTGTTGAACCATTTGACTTTTCCGACGAAACGCGGTGCCTCCATGCGATGTTCCTCCCTCACGATCTTTCAAGCCTTCATTGGACGCAACAGATGCTTCGGATTGACACTGAGGTTGGATTTAAGCCGATGGAGCCCGTGTGGCTGGCGGGGAACTCCGCACGGTTAAGCGGATAGTCGGGCAATCGGGTGTGATCGTTGATGCCTCCATGACACGTGAGTGGAGTCAGTCGGCTGCCGCTCCGGCGATACGGCTGATCACAAAACGGAGACACCCGGAAAAGCAGATGGCAGCCGCGGAAGAGAGCGCTGCAATCGACAAAAAAACGGGCTACCGCTGGGCAGCCCGTTCAGAATGCCCCGGCCTAGCTTGCCTTAGTCACCGGGCGATCAGACTTATTGAAGTCGGCCCCCGCCTCTCCAGCGGATGAAATGTCATGCGCTCCGGTCTGCTCCAAGACTTTCTTCGCCTTGGATGTCCAATCAGAATTGTCGCAGTGCACCGACAGAAGGATGCCGCCCTTCTTGACCTCACCCTCGTAACGCTTGGCTTCATACTCTGGAATGCCCATGCCGATCAGGGCCCCAGCAATACCGCCGATCGCTCCCCCCACGCCCGCTCCTGCGAGTGCTGCCATGATAGGGCCAGCGGCGATAAACGGCCCCACGCCGGGAATTGCTAACGCCCCGATCCCCGCCAGCAGCCCGAGTCCTCCACCGAGCACTGCCCCGGAACCTGCCCCGGTTGCTGCTCCTTCCGGAGCTTTCGTATTCTTTTCATGCGCAAACTGCTTCGTTCCTTCGTTCTCTGGGAAAAGGACGGAAATGTCTTCCGTGCGGAACCCCGCAGCTTGCAGCGAGTTCACTCCGTTGTCCACTTCGGGCGTCGTGCGGTAAATTCCAAATGCTGCTGTATTCTTGCCTGCCATTTTGAGTCTCCTAGTTCTGAACTGCTTTTGATGATTCGGTAACAACTTTGAACGTTAGTGTCCGCTTTTAGGGGCGACTTCGATTTCGCTCTTCACGTTCGAAGCGCCGGCGACTTCGGCGGCCTTCTTTTCGACGGCGGCTTTCTCCTCTTCAGTCCGGACTGGGCCCTTCAAGGTGACCGTGCCGCCCTGCGCGATGATCTTTACATTGTGCGCATCGGTCGAAAGTGATTTGTCCTTCACGATCGAACGCCGGATTTGGCGAGCTGTCTCACGATCCGATTTGTTCTCCTTCTGTTGGTCGGCGGTCGGCTCTGCTTTATCACGGTCGCGCTGATTCACTTTCGTGTTGTCCGGTTTTGCTGCATCCGGCGCTGTACTGTTTTGCGCCAATAACATCGTTGCCGACGCCATTGAAACCGTAAGCAGGCACCCGACAATAATTTTCTTCATCTCTGAACCTCACTTTTCGCTGTCTACTGATGCCAATGGGATGAGCGGGAAAGTCCGCAAGATGTCACACTCGTCGGTTCCCGCTCTCGATCTCTGGTCGTCTTCGCACCGCAGAGGAGTGATGTCTCTGCTTTTTGCCCGAAGAAGAATCTCGCTGCCCGTATGCAAAATGAGGCATCCTATTGGATGAAAGAGGTATTCCCGATGTCACACACCGCTGCGAATGTTCACTCCGTCCACTTTTACGGGAATGACAATGCATTGATCGACCGATTGTGCGGAGTCGTGTGTTCGGGGCTTCTCGTTGGCAACTCCGTGCTGCTGGTAGCAACTCCGGAGCACCGAGAACAACTCGTAAGCTGCTTGGAACGGCTGGAAGTGGATGTACGGAAACACGCCCGCGAGGGTCAGTTCTCGATGTTTGACGCCGAAGGATTGCTTTCCACGTTCATGGTCAATGATGTTCCTCACCCAAAGCTGTTTCTCACGAGCGTCGGGAATGTTCTAACGGACGCCAAAAAGGCGGCTCGCAGCAAAGACCATGGACTCACGGTATTTGGAGAAATGGTTGCGGTGTTGTGGCAACAAGGAAACAAGACCGGAGCGCTGGCGCTTGAGAAGCTTTGGAATGACCTGTTGAATGACCGAGCCTTTCATCTGCATTGTGCGTATCCGCAATCGCTCGTGGAAAACGATCTTGAAGGCATGCAGGGTATCACTGAAGCCCACTCCCACGTCGTTGGCGGTGCGGTTAGCGTGATGTAGGGTCTTCCCTGCATTGAAAGTTTCCGGCCCCGCCGACCTGCGGGGATTTTTGTTTATCGAGCAACCTCCTAAATTTTAGCTGATTGCAGCCATGTCGCTGAGTGCCATCAGCAGGTGTTCTGGAGAACGCAAGCTGAAGCTAGCGGCGGGTTCGGTCTCTCCACTTCCGTTCTCCCAATAAATAATCGGAAGTCGCGGAACCCGAGACCAAATCGATTCCAACAACGAATGCTGATTACTTGTGCCATCACCGACGATCAACGCCAAGGGATCAGAGGTCACAATAACTTCGAGCGCGGTTCGGAGGCTGGAAGGAACAACGATGTCATAGCCATCCGCCATCAACAACTCCCTTAAGGGCGAAGCGGCATCCTCGGTAAGGACGATCACGGTACTCGTTGCCATGGCGCGGTTAGTGAAATGTGCGATTCAACCCGGAGGATGACCACTGTTTTTATTCGGATGCCGAACTCGGTCGGTAATTCGAAAACTCTGATTACTTCTCGCCCTTGGCATCCGCAGTGCTTCTCGGCTCGGCCCGGTTAAGCTGAAGTTGCTCCCAACGTTTATTGTGAACACCCGTCATGGGGAGTGGGGGCGGCGCTTTGCAGGGCTCGTTCTTGCTAGCCCCGCATTCCGGGCACGAATGCTCGAGAACTTTCATGGGGACTTCCTTTCGAGATTTGTGATATCCCGAACCATTCTTTGGCTCAGATGCGCCATCGTTTGCAAGTGGTCGCCCGGGAAATGACGAGTATGGTCGTCCCGCCAATGACCGCACAACATGTTTTCTTCTTGGCAAACTCTCTCGCTGAAGCAGCATCTTTGTGTTCGGAACGCAATAGGAGGGTTAAGTGAGAGGTTTTCTAGTTGGGCTCGGAACAGGCGCAGTGCTGGGGCTGCTTTTCGCCCCGAGACGCGGTGAGGAGACACGGGAGCAGCTGCGCTCCAAAGCGAATGACTTGATGGATACGGCGAACGAGCAGACCGACAAGCTCAAAGCGGTGGCAGCTAAGATTCAAGAACAGGTCGCCAACTTGCGACAACCAAAGACTGAAACGGATGGACAGTAATGGGTCACGGGATCATTGCTTGGATCATTATCGGAAAAAATTGAACGGGCCATTCGATCAACTGCGCTAGAACCGCCAACCCCGGTCTGAGCATTCCCGTGCTTGCGAAAACAGTTGTGCCGACAGTCGGCCGACGCGGAAAAAGTTCCGACATGGCTATTACTGGATGGCAAAACGATCTCTATTTAGCTGCTCTGGAATCCGCCAAGAGAAAGGTTCCGAAGTGCCACATTACGGCACAAGCTCCCGCCACATCAGTGCGAATGTTAATTCTCCGCATCGTATGCAACTGGGAACTGACACTAACAATCCTTAAGAGGAATAAAGGAGAACACAATGGCAAAAGACGCACACAACAAAGCAGCAGAACATCACGAGAACGCCGCTAAGGCACATCGAACCGCCGCGGAACACCACGGCAAAGGCGACCACAAGGCAGGCNNCAATAATCGTGATGCAGGGAGCGAAAGCGCTCCTGATGAACCACTCCGGCCCCGCCTACAGCGGGGCTTTTTGTTCGTCAACCATTCATCTGCCGACCCTTATCGACGCAACTCAGAAGCTCGACCAATTGAGTGGATTGATTGCGAAGGCGTAATTACGGCGTTCCAAATGGGCAAGACCGTCGCAAATACTTAAAATCGGCAGTCTCCGGTCGGGGCTATAATTTAGGCATCTGGCAAGGCCTGCGCAGTAACACTCGCCGAGGAGGGGGATTCCCATGGCCGCCAAACGTCCTGTCGTGATCAAGAAGAAAAGTACGGGTAGGGCAAAAGCGTCTTTGCGCCCGGCTGCATCTCCTGAGGTCGTTGTCAACCCAGCAAAGATTGGCTTGGGGCCTGAACAACCTGCCGTGTTCGATCCTCGTCTTCTCCTGAAAAAGATCAACGGTGGAAAAGCCCGTCACCAGTATCAAGCGAATGAGCGCGTCTTTGCGCAAGGGGACGCGGCGGATGGGGTTTTCTACATCGAGAGCGGCAAGGTAAAACTCACGGTTGTGTCCAAGCAGGGCAAAGAAGCCGTGGTGTCCATCCTGCCGGAAACTAGCTTCTTTGGCGAGGGCTGTCTGGCGGGTCAGCCGCTTCGCATGGCAACTGCCAGCACCGTCGAGCCGAGCACCATCATTCGGATGGAGAAGCAGACAATAGTAGACCAACTCCATCGAGAGCCGGAATTTGCCGAACGATTTCTCGCCTACGTGCTTTCACGGAACATTCGCATGGAAGCAGACCTCGTGGATCACCTATTCAACTCCAGCGAAAAGCGGCTTGCTCGACTCCTTCTGCTCCTAGCCAACTTTGGACAGGAGGCCAAACCGATTCCGCTCATCGCGAACATGAGTCAGGAGACCCTCGCGGAAATGATCGGCACGACCCGCTCCCGGGTCAGCTTCTTTCTCAATCGCTTCCGGGAGTTAGGTTTTATCGATTACAACGGCGGAGGCATGCAAGTCCACAGTTCGCTGGTCAGCGTCGTGCTTCACGACTAAACGGCCATTCGCCATCGGGCTCTGCTCTCGTGCAGACTCCGTCATTCTCGGCTTCGCCATTTCCTTGATGACTGCGGCGAGCGCCAACTTGGCCGTTTGCTCTTTTGTTTTTCGCTTACCCACAAGCGAATGATTTCACAGGGTGGGAAGATCAACAGGTCAATATGGATCAAACCAATCAATTCTTGCGTCGAATCCATTCCATCGATCTGCTCCGCAGTGACAAGGCGACATGCGCGCTGGGAGGGTAGCACCTGAATCGGTGGAAAGAGGCAGCGGAAGCTAACGTTCCCGAGCGGAGTGTCGCTGCTGGTGGCTCCGCAGCAGCCTGTCCGTGGGCTCGTCAACCAACCAGCAGATGCTTCCGGAAATTACGAGAACCCAAATCCAGATGGGCATGGCTTCGGTGAAGAAGTACGCGCCCAACAAAACCATTGCAACGACGAGGAACATCGGAACGCCCCCACGTGTCTGACACCATATCCTGAGATGCCAGAAATGTCCAAGCGGAAGTCTGGCAACTGACGATCAGGTAACGGCGGACGAGGTGGCACTAGGAGCGGCGGGAATTAGATCGGCGCAAAGACAGATGGAAATCGTCGCAGCCCTGAAATCATTTTCGGGCATCGAAGAACTCTGTATGCCCAAGCCGCTCAAAGCGAAGAAAGAATCCGAACCGCTGGTTGGCTGGCAACAGATCGCCACTTTTTTGGGTGTTCCAATGTCTACCGCGCACCGCTGGGCAAAGTCCGGGATGCCAACACATCGTGAGGGTCGGAACGTAGTGGCTTCGGTGGAAGAGCTTAACGGGTGGCTAGGACGCGAGGTCGCGGAGCCTGTTAACATCGCGACCGCCGAGACCGATCTTGGTGCAGAACTGAAACGCGGACTGGCGTTCGTGCAGAAAGAGCGACGAGATCGAAAACGTTAACGGTTTCGAATTTGTCTGGTGCTTCGAACACTGTTCGAAGTCGCGAGGTGATGAGCGCGACGGCGATTCCGGAGAATCACGGCTTAAACGCAGGTAACGGTACAAGCGTACTCATCTGAAATGCCGTAATGATTGACTGAGTTTCGGCTCGAAGATAAGTTCAAGGTGAACAGACCTTGGGGGAGGGCTGTTCGGCGGGACGCTCCATGACTCTAGAGTCTGGGGCGTTTCGTCTTGTCACCGACATCTCCGCTCAGTCCAATCATTCGCCTTCCCTCGGCGAAGGTCTGCATGTGGATGAAGAGTATCGATCTGTTCAATGTAGCTCGCACAGGTTAGAGATGACATTCGTGTAAACCTCGACTTGTTCATCGCCACCACAAGCGATCCTCAGGCACATCGATGTGAATGCCGCCGCTGCTCATCGTAGACAAACTTTTTTTGAACGCTACAAGCAGTACTTCTGGCCACTCCGAGGCGTGGCGAATCGGGATCACTTCTGTGACATCATCGTGTCCGGACTTTGCGTTCCTGCGCGATTAGCAAGCTTCACGCCGCTGGCTTTGTCACAACGATGCTGGGCTTCCAGTGAGGCAAGTTCTGACAATGTATTTGCGGTCGCTGCGTTGGCGTAACAATGCAAGCATATCGCGGCGATGCTTCCGTCTGAATGCTGACGGTACGCAAAGATTCCGGTGGTAACCGCATTATCTGCACTCATGTCTACCCCCAATACGAACCTCGGGATTGTAGGTTCGTGTGGTGCCCTGAAGAAAGATTTGGGATATCCCAAAGGAAGTGTGGCACCGGGAGGTGAGGTTGTCCAGTTACTTGCGGTTCGAACTTAGCGGATGGTTCGCGAGGGACTCAGCATTACGGTTACGTGCTCCGTCGCTGATCGCGACCGAGAAGGTAGGCAGTATAAGCCCGTCCGGTTCTACCCGGAGTGAGCAAAATTGAACAGACATGGATTCCTGCTATCTGGCATCGTGTCCAGCTTGTAGTGTCTCCTAATGCAAGCTCTTTCCCCGCTCATAGCGGGGTTTTTCTCATGCGCGACGAACGGCTGCCAACGGTAGCAAGGGGCTACAATTTCGCTATGGTTCCTGAAAAGCCTGAAAATCTTATCCACATATGGGGGGCACTCTCCCGCAGTACCCCACGGATGCAAGGCCAGTGGAAACATGTTGACGCGATGTTGAACGCAGCCAGACGAGATGCGAAAGAAGCGAAGGCCGAACTGTCTGTTCTGCTCGCAAAATCGAAGAAGCGAAATGGTGGGATCACCGACCCGCTCAATATCGATCTAGGACTGCACAGATGGCTCATGCATGCACGTGAGGAAGCATATTCTGACTGGCTTGGTTGGGTTCTAGAGCACCTGAGCGGAAGCGATGTACTCCGGGTTCTTGCGATTCGAGATCAACAAATCCGTAGTTCTTGTTCCGACCTTAAACCGCACCTCGTGCGAGAGTCCGTGATAGGAGAGGCTGGACGCCTTGATCTACTCATCAAATTCGGAGACGCACAGCCTCCCCTTGCTCTCTTGGTGGTGGAGGTCAAGTTGGGATCGGCGGAATCAGCAGCGACGGCGAAGCAAGTCGGTTATTCCGACTGGCTCGAAACGCGCAAAGCCAAACATAAGGCTAAAGTTTTGCTGGTTGAGGACGCTCAAGATGCAGAGTCACATGGGAAATTCGTAATACTCCTGTGGAGCGATGTTTGCATCGAGTTGCGAAGACTATTACCAAAGCTGGGCAAGAAGCTTGATCCACCCATATTAGCAATGATTATCGCGTTCATTTCAGCGGTGGAGCGCAACCTCCTCCGATTTTCACTTGATGATCATCGTGAAGGATCGTCTGCCTCTATTCTTGGCACAGTTCGGCATTTACAAAACTTTCTGAACAAGGCGGCTAGCAGCCCGGGGTGCAACTAGCG
>PLWX01000287.1 GCA_003151155.1 Acidobacteriaceae bacterium | reverse complement strand
TACTCTTTTCATGGAGTCCTCCAAGAAGATCCGCCTTGCGGCGGTCTGGAATTTCCTTTGGGATTTGCTTTGCGTCTGATTCTGATGTCGAACTCTCGCGGTTCAGGATCCCGGCATAAGCANNTAGAGCATCCCAAATGAAACCATTCAACATTATGAGGAAAAGGTCTCGCCGTCTGTTCCATACGGCTCACTCTTTGCGAGCGGCGAGACGCGCATCGGTAAGAATGGCCCGCTGCTGTTCGTGCCCGCCGCGTGTGCCCAGATCTCGCGGCGCTCGAGAGAACGGTTGATCGCTGGTCCCGGAGTAGAAAATCCGAAATACCCGAACTGGAACCAAAATAAAAAGCGATGGCCCGTTGATCACTATTGCTCAGATGGCCTCGGACACCTTCACTAGCGTAAGAACTGCCCCGTACTGCGCATGCAGCAGCCAGCGTGAGGATGGGGAAGATTGAGGTGCAACGTGAAGAAATTCTTGTTGTCAGTCGCCTTACTCAGCCTAGCGATTCCGGGTTGGGCACAGAACAAGCAGGATGCGATCGATCGCCTGGACAATGCAGGCAAAGTGCTTTCCGAGATCATGGCCGCACCCGACAACGGCATCCCTGAAGAAGTATTGGAACACGCTAAGTGCATCGCGGTCGTACCGCACATGATCAAGGGGGGCTTCGTATTTGGAGCGGAGAACGGTCGAGGCGCGGCTACGTGCCGCACTGCCAAGGGATGGAGTTCGCCGGCGTTTTTTGCAATTACAGGCGGTAGCTGGGGACTGCAGATCGGTGTCGAAGGCGTTGATCTGGTCATGATCATCCAGAACGAAAAGGGCATGCAGCAATTGTTAGCAAGCAAGTTCCAGGTGGGAGCAGACGCTTCCGCGGCAGCCGGACCAGTCGGACGTCACGCTTCCGCTGATACCAACTGGAAAATGGAAACGGAAATTCTCACCTATTCTCGCGCCAAAGGCGCATTTGCCGGTCTGACCCTGACAGGTGCCTCGATTCGGCGCGACGAAGACTCTATGAAGGCATTCTATGGGCGACACGTCACGACTCGATCCGCGTTGCTGGGTGAAGTTGCAGCCCCCGGCTCAGCCGACACATTCTTGAGCGCCGTCCGAGGCGCGAAGGCACAGGCCGTCGCGAACGCCGACAAATAGTGAGCAGTAAAGCATGCGGCAGTCATCCGAGACAGTCCGCGGTCCTGGGCGCTTTGAAATGAATAAGGAGGTCTTCCATGCTTTGGACAATCTTCGTGATCCTTTTGATTATGTGGCTGTTGGGATTTGGCTTTCATCTTGGGGGTGGCCTGATCCACATTTTGCTAGTTGTGGCGGTGGTGGTCCTCATCTTCAATCTCCTGTCCGGTAGCCGACGGGTCGTGTGAAGGAGTTCAAGCGCACTACCAACCGGATAAAGCACAGGGCGCCGGATACCGTCGCCGGAACACTCAACCCTTGAACCGAGACAGCTAGGAATTCATTTTGCATTCACCCTAGATGCGATTGATTGATCCTGGCGGTCGACGCAGTCAATGGAGACAACACCAATGAAACCTCATGGAATCATCAGTACCGCAGCACTGCTTTTGCTTCTCGGAATGGCTGTCCCTGGGTACGCGCAGGACAAACAAGAGGAGGAGGCCAAGCCAGACAAGCAGGAACAGAAGCGCGCACCGGAAACCAAGCCCAAGCAAGAGGAGAAACGCACCCCAGAGGCTAAGCCTGCACAACAGGAAGAAAAGAAAACGCAACCAGAGAGAGCCGTAAAGCAGGAAGAGAAACGAGCTCCGCAACAGGAGCAAAGGACACAGCAGGCCCAGCGCGGTGGTGGCGTTCGCATTCCGGCCGACCGTTACCAGGCCAGTTTTGGACGGGAACACACGTTTCGTGTCAGCCAAGCTGATTACAGCAATCGCCACTTCCAATACGGTGGCTATTCGTTCGAATTTGTGGACGCATGGCCAAGCAACTGGCTCTACACGCAAGATGTTTTCGTGGTCGAGATCAACGGCGTGTATTACCTGTGTAACGCGAATTTTCCGGGCGTCAACATAGCAATCAACTATGCACCGTAGGGCATAGCCTGAGCCGGGGTCGTCAGTAGAATTCTTGGCGATCCCCGCAGTCTAGCTGTACCAGAAGGAAGGTGAATCATGAACACGAGTACGAAAGACAGAATTAAGGGCAGCTTCCATGAAGTGAAGGGATCCATCAAGGAAGAAGTTGGGAAAATCACGAAAGATCGCGATTTGAAAACTGCAGGGAAAACCGAGAAGAAGGCGGGGCGGGTTCAACAACAGATCGGCCACGCCAAGGAAGTCGTCGCGAAACTAAAAGGAAAGTTGACCGAGCTGAAGCACCGCTAAACGGATCGCATCGGCTCGTTGAAACAATGAATGCTCTTCTCGTATATCCGGATTGGCCAGATACCTATTGGAGTTTCAAGCATGCTCTACCATTTCAAGGCAAGCGTTCTGCATACCCTCCTTTAGGCCTGCTCACGATTGCGGCTTTGCTACCTTCGCAGTGGGCGAAACGCCTCGTCGACACGAACGTGCGCCCACTGACGGATGCCGATCTCGATTGGGCGGACGTTGCGCTCGTCAGTGGCATGCTGGTGCAAAAGGAAAGTTTGCTCCGCATTCTCGCTCGGTGTCGAGCCCGTGGCGTACGTACCGTCGTGGGCGGACCGATCGCGAGTGGCTTCAACGATCTGCATTCCTATGCCGATCATGTGGTGATTGGGGAGGCCGAGGAACTGATCACACCGCTCGCCGANNTCCGTAGCGCAAGTCATCGCTGAGTTGGAGCAACTCTACCGGTATGGCTGGAGAGGGTCGGTGTTTATCGTGGACGACAATTTCATCGGCAATAAGAAGAGCGCCAAGCAGTTACTGCTTGCACTTGCCGAGTGGAACGATCAGCATTGCCGTCCGTTCTCATTCTTCACCGAGGCGTCACTGAACTTGGCCGACGATGCTGAGCTTTTGAACCTAATGAAGCACGCGGGATTCATTCGCGTATTCGTCGGGATTGAAACGCCGGTAGAGGCCTCTCTTAAAGAAGCCAACAAGCTGCAAAATATCCATCGCAGCCTACTCGAGAGCGTGCATTTCATCCAGCAACACGGCATCGAGGTGATGGGAGGCTTTATTGTTGGCTTCGATAGTGATCCCGATGACGTGTTCGACCGGCAGGTCAACTTCATTCAGCAGAGTGCCATTCCCATCGCGATGGTAGGACTTCTCCAGGCGCTTCCCGGCACCCGGTTGTTCCGGCGCCTAACCGACGAAGGGCGTGTCCTTGCTGATGCAAACGGGAATAACCTCGATTGCCCGACTTGACTAGCGCGCCGCGCTCGCATCGTTGGATCGAAGCACAGTGGTGAAGCTGTGCAGGGGATGTTATGCCGCCAACCTCAAACCTCGCCCCTCTGAACCCGCAGACTGTGCTCGCCTTCGATACATACATCCACGCAGCCGAGACAGCCATGGAGCAGATGCTGGAGAGCGACTTGTTTCTTTGGTCTGACGGCGATGCGAAAAGAGATCATCAAGTACGTGCCGGAAAAATCCCGGCGCAGTTCTGGTCGGGCCGTCAGCCCTTCGATGTACCGCATGGTCTGATTCATGACTGGATCGGCGCGGCGCTGCTTCCAGGAGCCACTCTCGATCTGACTCTCGCGTTAATCCAGGATTACGACAATCACAAGAAGATCTACCGGCCGGATGTCATCGACTCCAGACTGATCAGCCGATCCGGCGACCACTTCAAGATTTACCTAAGGCTTCTGAAGAAGAAGATCATCACCGTTGTCCTCGAAACCGATCACGATGTGCACTACTCTCGCTTGACCCCTTCACGCTGCCTGTGCCGCTCATACACTACCCGGATTGCCGAGGTTCAGGACGCCGGCAAACCGAATGAAACGGTTCTTCCGCCTGACTTCGGACATGGATTTTTATGGCGGCTTCACTCGTACTGGAAGTTTCTGCAAAGGGATGAAGGCACATTCATCGAATGTCGAGCCATTTCTCTTACTCGCGACATTCCTGCCAGCCTGAAGTGGGTCATTCAACCGATCATCAGCAGTCTCCCCAAGGATTCCCTTGTCAGCACCCTCGCATCGACCCGCGCTGCGCTCGTGACCCACCTTGCGTGAGGCCCACACGGTCGTATTTGGGACTCGATCGACCCGAACTTCTCAACTGAGCAAAACAATACAGCAGGAACCATCCGGGGAACTCAAACTTTAATGGAGGCCACACGCCATGAAACTCACTAGAGTTCTCAGCACAGCACTTCTGTCTATTGTGCTGGTCGGACCCGCAGCTCTCAGCTATGCACAACAGGAACCGCAAGGTGAAAAACATAGCAAGCCGGAGAAACAAGCGGAGCCGGCAAAACAGAAGGACAACCAGAAGCAGGAGCAGAGCAAGCAAACGCAGCACGCGCAACAACAGCAGGATA
>PLWX01000314.1:2592-4526 GCA_003151155.1 Acidobacteriaceae bacterium | reverse complement strand
CTGCCTGTGTCCGGCACGCAGCCAGTTACCGTGAACTCGACGACGATTTATACGGCTACCGCGACAGGAGCGGGAGGAACGACTTCGCAGACGGTGACCATTACGGTGACGGCGGCGCCGCCGACGATGACTTTCACCTCGGATGTAAGCTCCGTCGCGGCGGGTGGCTTAGTGACGTTGACGTGGACAACGACGAACGCAACCGCATTCAGCGTGACCCCAAGCATCCTTGGCGAAGACCAGACTTCGCTCGGACTTTCGGGAACGGCAACGGTGGTGGTGAATACTACGACGACTTTCGTCGCTACGGCGACCGGTTCGGGCGGGACAGCGACAGCCCAGGTTACGGTAGCCGCCCTGTCACCGGCGCCAACGATCACTTTCAGCGCATTGCCAATGTCGATCGCCCCGGGGGCCTCCTCAACGCTCTCGTGGTCCACGACAAACGCGACGACGGTGGATATCGATAACGGGGTTGGAACGGGTTTAGCGCCCGCCAGCTCAGCGACCGTGACGCCGGCCGCCACGACGACGTACACCGCGACGGCGACCGGTCCGGGTGGAACTGCGACAGCGACCGTGACAGTCACGGTGTCGTCGACGCTTTCGATCACACTGACGGCATCGCCGACCTCGATCTCTCCGGGCGGAAGTTCAACCTTGACCTGGGTATCGAACGGAACGTCAGTAACGATCAGCGGGATCAATGGAACGCAATCGGCGAGTGGATCGGTGACCGTCACGCCTTCGGCGACGACGGTTTACACGGCGACTGCTACGGATAGCAGTGCCAATACCGCAACCTCGACAGCGACAGTAACGGTGGTGACCTCGGGTACTTCGCTGAATTCGATTAAGCACATCATCTTCATGATCCAGGAAAACCGGAGCTTCGATAATTACTTCGGCAAGCTCGGGGCTTACCGGGTTAACAGCAATGAAGTGCCTGGGGCGTTGGCGAGCGATGTGAACGATCTCGACAGCCTGCCGTCAAACTTCGCGCTGAAGACGAAGTCGACGGCACCGCACCCGAACTATCCCATCCCTCCATTCCACGAACGGACGCTGCAGACGGAAAACCTCTCGCCCTCATGGAACGAGAGCCACTACGATGCGCACCTGGTGGGGAATGATTATTTAAACGTCACATCGAGTTCGGTGTTCAAGATGGACCAATTCCTGCAGACCACGCACTCGGTCTCGCCGGATAAGTACGATCCCGACGGCACGCGTCCGCTGGGTTACTACGACCAGACCGACCTGCCGTACTACTACGAACTTGCTACGCAGTTCGCGACCAGCGATGCGTTCCACTCGTCCTTGCTATCGCAAACCAACCCGAACCGCATGTACCTGTTCTCGGCGACTTCGATTGGGCGCTGCAATGCCGATCCTGGCGGCCATCCGCTGTGGACTTCACCGACGATCTTCGACAGCCTGGTGAACGCGGGCGTGAGCTGGCGGTACTACTACCAGGACGGCGTGTTCCTGTCGCAGTTCGCGTCATGGAACAATCCGAAGATTCAAGGGGACGTGTACAACATCAGCAACTTGTTCTCGGTGCTCTCTCTACCGAACGCGGACCAACAGCTGCCGGCGGTGATCTTTATCGAGAAGGGCGATGCGACGGATGAACATCCGGACAACAACATCCAGGCGGGAGCGGTAGTGGTGAAGCAGATCCTGGATGCGCTGATGGCAAGCAGTGCATGGCACGATTCGATCTTCATCCTCGCCTACGACGAGGGAGGCGGAACATTCGATCACGTGCCTCCTTTCATGGTGACGCCACCGGATGGCACCACGCCGAACTGCCCGTCGTTGACGCCTGCGCTCTTCAACCTGAGCGGCTTCCGGGTGCCGATGATTGCCATCTCGCCGTATTCGAAACCGCACTATGTTTCGCATACGTCCATGGAGACGACCTCGATCCT
>PLWX01000314.1:0-2539 GCA_003151155.1 Acidobacteriaceae bacterium | reverse complement strand
AAAAAACCCCCGCATCTCTGCGGAGGTCCCTGACGACTTCTCTTCTGTTAGCGCAACTACTTCTTCTTTTTCTTTGCGGCTTTCTTCGCTGCCTTTTTCTTTACTGGCATGGTGTAGCCTCCTTTTGATTTGAACCTTCTCCCTTGACGTCGAAGGTTTTGCAACTGGCCTTTGTACCGGCCACCCTCATACCTTGTGCGAGGATGACCACTGACCCAAGATATTGAGGGTCCTCACCACAAATGTCAATAAAAATTTCGCAAAATTTGCTTGCGTAACAGAGTTCCACCGGAAGGCAAGGCGAAGAAAGCGATCCGGTAAACTTCTTTTCATGCCTCGCGCCGCGAAGATTGATCCGATCGAACTGGAAATTTTCAAAAGTATTTTTCACTCCATCGCGGAAGAGATGGGCGCCGCGCTGCGACGGACGGCGTTCTCGCCGAACATCAAGGAACGCCGTGATTATTCGTGCGCGGTGTTCGATGCCGCGGGACAGGCGCTGGCCATGGGTGATCACATGCCGGTGCATCTCGGATCGATGCCGATGAGCGTGCAAGCTGCGTTGCAGGATTTAGCGCTGGAGCCGGGCGACATAGCGATGGTGAATGATCCTTTTCGCGGCGGAACCCACCTGCCTGACATTACGTTCGTGGCGCCGGTGTTTCTCACGAAGAAGAAGCAGCCGGATTTTTTCGTGGCATCGCGCGCGCATCATGCGGATGTGGGCGGTACCTTCGCGGGTTCCATGGGACTGTGCAGCGAGATCTACCAGGAAGGATTTCGAATTCCTCCGGTGAAGATCGTGCGCCGGGGAAAGATGGATCGCGATCTGCTCGCGTTGCTGCTGGCGAATGTTCGGACACCGCGCGAGCGCGAAGGCGACCTGAGCGCGCAGATCGCAGCGTGCCACACCGGCGAAGAGCGATTGCGAGAAGTTTGTGCGCGTTATGGATTACCGAGGGTGAATCGCGCGGCGGCGGCACTGCTCGATTATTCCGAAGCGATGATGCAAGCGCTGCTGGCACAAATTCCTGACGGAAGCCGTGAGGCGGAAGATTTTCTGGACGATGATGGTTCGCCGACAGCGGGCGCGGGTGCGCAGGCAGAACGCCTGTCGAAACCGGTGCGTGTTGCAGTGAAGATTACGTTTGCGCGCAAGAAAGGTCGCAGTACGGTGACCGTGGACTTCACCGGATCCGATCCGCAGGTAGCGGGCAGCACGAACGCGGTAAAGGCAATTACCTACTCGGCGTGTTTCTATGTGTTCCGATGCCTGGTGGCGGAAGATGTTCCGGCGACGGCGGGATTGATGCTACCGGTACGATTAATCGCCCCGGAGGGGACGGTAGTAAATGCGCGGCCTCCAGCGGCGGTGGCGGGCGGAAACGTGGAGACTTCGCAGCGGATCGTAGACGTTTTGCTACGTGCGCTTGCGAAGGTGCTGCCGGACCGCATTCCCGCGGCGTCGTCGGGCACGATGAATAACCTGACGATCGGCGGGATCGATCCGCGTACGGGTGAGCCGTTCGCATACTACGAAACGATTGCCGGGGGATCTGGTGCGAGTCCGCACCGCGATGGGGCGAGCGGGATTCACACCCACATGACTAACTCGCTTAATACTCCAGCGGAGGCGTTGGAATATGCGTACCCATTCCGCATCACGCGATATGGGTTGCGGCGAGACAGCGGGGGGACGGGAAAGCGTCGCGGCGGCGACGGAGTGGTGCGTGAAATCGAGGTGCTCACGGATGCACAGGTGACGTTGCTATCGGAGCGGCGTGTGCTTGCGCCTTACGGATCGCAGGGTGGGTCGGCGGCGGCGCCCGGTCGTGCGGTGATTACCGATCTGCAAGGGAAGGAACACGTGATCAGCGGAAAGGCGACGGCAAAGTTGAAAAAAGGGGAGCGCATCCGCGTGGAGACTCCCGGAGGCGGAGGATGGGGAAGATAATCGTGCGCTGAGGTCTCACTATGTTTCGCCTACAGTCGGTTGGTGTGATGTCCGTAGCTCGCACCATGGCGGTGATCCAAGGCAGTATCTCGTTAATCTTCGTTCCGTTCATGGTTATTGCCGCACTGGCAGGCGCTTTCGCCGGTCAAGGTGCGGAGAAACTCTCCTCGCTGCTGTTTGTCGGGCTTGCAGTTCTCCTTCCGCTGGTCTATGCCGGCATGGGATTCGTAATGGGTGCTGTGATGGCCGTCATCTACAACCTAGTCGCTGGGAAGTTTGGAGGTATCGAGATGCACTTTGCGCCCGCGCCGCTGGTTCCCGGTACAGGGCTGCCCCAAACCTATGAGCCGCGACCCTCGTAACACCACGGACTTCCCCAGATCGCAAGTGATAAACTGACAGGTTTGCACGCTGGTCCACGATTCCGTAAGTACGCTCCTGCGTGCGCGGGACGCGGCTGCGAAAGCGCTCTCATATGCCGAATACGATGCTTGCAGTCATGAAACCCGAAGCCGCTCCCGGCTCGGAGATCCGTGAAGTTCCCATTCCTAAGTTCGGGCCCAACGAGGTCCTCGTCAAAGTTAA
>PLWX01000135.1 GCA_003151155.1 Acidobacteriaceae bacterium | reverse complement strand
CAGGTGTCGCTGAACTTCACGGTCGCGCTGGCGTTCCTCGGATTGGGAACGGTGGTGGGCGGCCTATGGCTGGATCGCGTGGGGCCACGCATGGTGGCAACGGTGGCCGGCGTTCTTTATGGGCTTGGCTACATCGTGGCCAGTGTTGCGGTTGGGCACAACTCGCTGATCGGTCTTTATATCGGATACGGAGCCATGGGCGGTTTCGGCATGGGGATGGGCTACATTTGCCCGGTAGCGACGGTGTTGAAGTGGTTTCCGGACCTGCGTGGATTGATGACCGGCGTGGCGGTGGCGGGATACGGTGCCGGCGCACTGATCATGAGCCCGATCGCGGCGAGGTTAATCGTGTCGCGCGGCATTCCCTACACTTTCCTTTGGATGGGCGTTATTTACGGAATTCTGGTGATCCTGACGGCGCAGCAGTATGCGAACCCGCCGGAAGGATGGAGACCGGAGGGATGGCAGGCGAGTTCGGCGGTCTCGAAATCGGCCACGAAAGAAACCTTCACGGTTGCTGAAGCTATGGGTACCTGGCAGTTCTGGCTGCTTTGGTTCATGCTCTTCCTGAATACCTCTGCGGGCATCATGATCATCAGCCAGGCTTCGCCGATGGCGCAGCAGATTGTCGGGCTGACGCCGGTGGCAGCGGCTGGAATTGTCGGCATTATTTCGATCTTTAACGCGGTGGGTCGCGTGTTCTGGGCGTGGGTTTCCGATTTGATCGGACGCGCGCCGGTGTACTTCCTGCTCTATGCCATCCAGGCAGTGATCTTCTTCCTGCTGCCACACCTGACGACGCAGACGCTGTTTGCGTCGGCGGTCGCGCTGGTGGGTCTGTGCTACGGCGGCGGATTTGGAACGATGCCTTCGTTCACGGCCGATTTCTTCGGCCCGAAATATATGGGCGGAATTTATGGATGGATCCTGCTGGCATGGGGAGTTGCGGCGATTCCGTCACCCTTGTTGATTGCGCATATCCGGCAGACGACGGGACAATATCGCGAAGCGATTTTGATTCTGGGAGTAGTGCTGGTGTTGTCGTTGATCTTGCCGGTCCTGGCGAGAAATGCGGCCGACACGCGGTGCGACAACAACTGCGGTGGAGGAGCGACGAGCGGCGTAGTTCGGATTACCGTTTGCGCGGGGACAAGATTCCGAGAATTTCGGTGAGTCCTCGCTTCACTTCGCGAAGACCTGCGGTTGGCGCTGGTTTCGGGAAAGGAAGTCCTGACTGCGCTTTGGCGGGCTTGCTTTCTGCCTTCAAACGTTCGCGGGCGCCGGCGATGGTGAACCCCTCTTCGTAAAGAAGCTTCTTTACGCGGATCGCAAGCTCCACTTCGCGACGCCGATACATGCGCTGCCCGGTATTGCTCTTGGTAGGCTTGAGTTGCGGAAACTCTGTTTCCCAGAAGCGCAACACATAGGCGGGGAGAGCCAGAAGTTTGGCAACTTCGCCAATACGGAAATAGAGCTTGTCTGGTATGACGAGCTCTTCATGCTTCTTAGCGCGAGTTTTCTTCGGAGCAGTCATCGAAAGTGACATTGATCTCCTTTGGCTTACGGGGCCTTTCGGAGTTTTCGACGCAAGAGCACAAACTTTTCCTGCCAGTACACAAACTACACCATAAGGATGCTTTGGCCAGTTGAAACCAAAGCTTACCCTAAAGTTTTGATTCGCGAAACCCGTTCTTGATTGGATGTTAATTCTTTGTGGGTTACATTAGCAGGAGCAACTCTGGATCAGAGTTGCTGAATCCAACCCTCACGTTAGACAAGAGACAAATTGGGGTATTCCTGTGCCACGTCGTCTATTACAGTCACTGTTCGTCCTCGGGGTAGTTTCGCTGCTGTTAGGTCTGGCCGCCTGCGGCGGTAATTCGTCCAGCACCAATCCTGCACCATCTGCGCCGTCACTGGCGTTTACCGCGGATTCCACCGCAGTGAATGCAGGGCAGGTCGTGACCTTTACATGGTCAACGACCAATGCGACATCGCTTACCGTGACGCCCTCGATCACTACGAATGCGCTTCCGCTTTCCGGTTCACAGGCGATCACCGCGAATTCAACGACAACCTACACCGCGACCGCGGTCGGTCCGGGCGGGAGCAAGACAGTCACGGTCACGATCAATGTGACGGCAGCGGCGCCGACACTGACCTTCGCCGCGGACTCGACAAGTGTGAGTGCCGGCGGAACGGTGAATCTGACGTGGTCGACGACCAACACGACGAGTTTGACGATCACGCCCGCGATCAGCCCGGACGCTCTGCCTGTGTCCGGCACGCAGCCAGTTCCCGTGAACTCGACGACGACTTATACAGCTACCGCGACAGGAGCGGGAGGAACGACTTCGCAGACGGTGACCATCACCGTGACGGCGGCTCCGCCGACGATGACTTTCACCTCGGATGTAAGCTCCGTCGCGGCGGGTGGCTTAGTGACGTTGACGTGGACGACGACGAACGCAACCGCATTCAGCGTGACCCCAAGCATCCTTGGAGAAGACCAGACTTCGCTCGGACTTTCGGGAACGGCAACGGTGGTGGTGAATACTACGACGACTTTCGTCGCTACGGCGACCGGTTCGGGCGGGACAGTGACAGCCCAGGTCACGGTAGCCGCCCTGTCTCCGGCGCCGACGATCACCTTCAGCGCATTGCCAATGTCGATCGCTCCGGGAGCCTCCTCGACGCTTTCGTGGACGACAACAAACGCAACGACGGTGGATATCGATAATGGGGTTGGAACGGGGTTAGCACCCGCCAACTCAGCGACTGTCACTCCTGCGGCCACCACGACGTACACAGCGACGGCGACCGGCCCGGGCGGAACCGCGACGGCGACGGTGACGGTGACGGTATCGTCCGCACTTTCGATCACACTGACGGCATCTCCGACCTCGATCTCGCCGGGCGGAAGTTCAACGTTGACCTGGGTATCGAACGGAACGTCAGTAACGATCAGTGGGATCAATGGAACGCAATCGCCGAGCGGGTCGCTCACGGTCACGCCTTCGGCGACGACGGCTTACACGGCGACCGCGACGGATAACAGCCTGAATACGGCGACGTCGACAGCGACAGTAACGGTAGTGACGTCGGGTACTTCGCTGAATTCGATTAAGCACATCATCTTCATGATCCAGGAAAACCGGAGCTTCGATAATTACTTCGGCAAGCTTGGCGCCTACCGGGTTAACAGCAATGAAGTGCCTGGAGCGCTGGCGAGCGATGTGAACGATCTCGACAGCCTGCCGTCAAACTTCGCGCTGAAGACGAAGTCGACGGCACCGCACCCGAATTATCCGATCCCTCCATTCCACGAACGGACGCTGCAGACGGAAAACCTCTCGCCCTCATGGAACGAGAGCCACTACGATGCGCACCTGGTGGGGAATGATTATTTAAACGTCACATCGAGTTCGGTGTTCAAGATGGACCAATTCCTGCAGACCACGCACTCGGTCTCGCCGGATAAGTACGATCC